>CAYXJA010000051.1:0-4997 GCA_964465425.1 uncultured Prolixibacteraceae bacterium
GCAATATTACAGCACATTATGAACGCATTGGCACCAACGAAGGTATGATGTCAAATGATATATCGGGAGCTGTTGACAAAACCTTCGACGATTTTCTTACTCGTCCCGAAAACTTTGGTATTGGCTTAACGGTGAACATCCCCATTATCGACTGGGGTGAAAACCTCGCTCTGGTAAAGGCTGCCGAAGCCCGTTTGCAGCAAAACATATATCAGCAAGAAGTGGTGAAGCGAAGCATCGAAAGCGAAGTGAGGAACCTGGTGGCCGACCTAAACAGCAGTTTGAAACGTTTACAGTTGCTGGAAAAAAATGTGATAGTGGCCGAGAAAAGTTTCGAGATTACCCGCTCCCGCTTCTCCGATGGCGACATCGACAGCCAAGCGTTGGCCCTGGAGCGAGACCGTTTGAACAACGCCTACGTAACGCACCTATCTGCCTATATCAACTACCAGTTGAAGATTGCCGACCTAATGCGCAAAACCTTTTACGATTTCCAAAACGACCGGCCATTGCTATAATAGATGCTCAGACTCTATAAAACGAAAGCCCTTTGATTTTCATAAATCAAAGGGCTTTTTAGTACCCGGGGCGGGAATCGAACCCGCACTCCATTGCTGGAACTGGATTTTGAGTCCAGCGCGTCTACCAATTCCGCCACCCGGGCTTTTTAATGGAATTGGGTGTGCAAATATATATTAATTTTCTTTTCTGAAAAACACCGGCATAAAGTTTTCTGAAATATAGTACGGGAAATACACTAAGTGTGTTAACTGAGATTCATTTATTAATGGATTTTATTTATTATATGATTATCCTTTTTTAGCTTTGAGCTGCAAAACCATTAAATTATGAGGGTAATTATTCAAAGAGTATCTGAAGCTTCAGTGACAGTTGAAAAAAAGATTGTTTCTGAAATCAGGAAAGGCCTACTGGTATTAGTCGGTATTGAAGATACTGATTCTTTAGAAGATATTGAATGGCTATCGAAGAAAACTGTACAGCTCAGGATATTTCCTGATAATGAAGGAGTGATGAACAAATCAGTTATTGACGCTCAAGGTGATATAATAGTTGTGAGTCAGTTTACTTTGCATGCCCTTACAAAAAAAGGTAACCGGCCATCTTATATCCGGGCATCGAAACCTGAGATCGCAATTCCCCTATATGAAAAGTTTTGTGAAACCCTCTCGTTTGACCTGGGAAAACCTGTTGGAAGGGGAGTTTTTGGTGCTCATATGGACGTATCGCTTATAAATGATGGACCTGTTACCATCTGGATTGATTCAAAGAATAAAGAATAGCAATTTTAAAAGTGAAGGAATTCTGGGATTTACTATATAATAAAATCGGAACCGGATGGGGTTTTGAGCCTTCTGATTCAGCTATTGCTGCTTCTGAAATTTTCAGTGTAAAGGGGTATAAGGATGTTTTAATTCCGGGCATAGGTTATGGCAGAAACATCAGTCCTTTTTCAGATAAGGGGATGCATGTTTCCGGAATAGAAATCTCCGAGAAAGCAATTAAATTAATGAAAGAGAATAATCTCGTAAATGATATTTATGAGGGCTCCGTCCTTGATATGCCTTTTTCAAATGCAAAATACGATGCTGTTTTTTCTTATGCTTTGCTTCATCTGTTTGATTATTTCGAAAGGAGAAAGATTATTTCATCATGCTACAATCAATTGACTGATGGGGGAATGATGATTTTTAGTGTTTCATCGGCTGATGATCTAAAGGAAAAAGGGAAACTAATAGGAAGGAACAGATATCTGCAATCCAACAATATGAAGGTTTTTTATTATGATGACGGGTCAATACAAAAGGAATTCAGTAAATTTGAACTGACTGAAATCAGGGATATTGAAGAACCTATTAAGTTTATGAAGAATGAACCCCCGATGAAGTTTAAATTTATTGTTTGTATCAAATCAAATTCTTATTGATGGAAAAATTGACAATCACACAGGCACAAAAGAAGGTTGATGAGTGGATATCAAAATACGGAGTGCGATATTTCAGTGAGCTTACAAATATGGCAGTACTAACTGAAGAAGTAGGAGAGCTTGCCCGGATAATAGCACGTAAATATGGTGATCAGTCGTTTAAAACAGGGGAGAAGGATGGCGATATTGCTGATGAGCTGGCCGATGTACTTTGGGTTGTGATTTGTCTGGCAAATCAAACAGGGGTTGATTTAGAAAAAGCATTTAAAGAAAATATTGAAAAGAAGACAAGACGCGATAGTAAACGTCATATTGAAAATGATAAATTATAATAAATTATGGCTAAGGATAACTTGCAATTCGATTTAAAAAAGATTGAAGATGAGCTTAATAGTATCATGGAAAAATCAAAGAATGAATATAATACGATAGAAAATAAAAAGCTTGCATTTTCTCTAATCGACCTTACTACCCTGAATTCAACAGATACAGCTGAACATGTAAAGAACTTTACTGAAAAGGTAAATCAATTTCCAGTGTTATTTCCTGATCTTGAAAACGTTGCAGCTATATGTATTTATCCCAACATGGTGTCAGTGGTTGAAGAAACATTGCAAATGCCTGAAGTGAATATTGCATCTGTTTCAGGTGGATTCCCTTCTTCTATGACATTCACTCCTGTAAAGGTTAAAGAAACAGAGATGGCTCTTAAAGCAGGAGCCGATGAAATTGACATTGTTTTATCATTAAGCTCTTTTCTTGGTGAAGATTTTCAATCGGCCCACGATGATATTGCTGCCGTTAAGAAATGTATGGGAGATGCCCATTTAAAAGTGATATTAGAAACAGGAGCATTGAAAAGCCCTGAGAATATTTGGAAAGCATCGGTACTTGCCATAAATGCCGGAGCCGACTTTATTAAAACATCGACCGGCAAGCTTGAACCTGCAGCTACTCCTCTCGCTGCATATATAATGTGCCTTGCTATTTTTTTTCATTATAATGAAACAGGAGAAAAGATTGGTTTTAAGCCTGCAGGTGGTATTTCTTCTTCATCCGATGCGTTGATATATTTATCTATAGTGAAAGAAATATTAGGCGATGAGTGGCTTAATCCCCAACTGTTCAGAATAGGAGCAAGCCGCTTGGCAAACAGTCTTCTCAGCGACATAACGGGTAAAGAAGTCAAGTATTTCTGATTCTTTATTTCACAGTTGAAAATGTTGAGATTTCACTGTGCTTAATACCTTTTTGTGAAGTAGCTTCCACTTGTATAACGAAGTCGCTTTTTATTTCGCTGGCTTTTATTTTCAGCACTACCTTACCATCCTTGTCTACAGAAATATTATTTTTCCAGAAAAGGGTTGTCTGGTAAACCCATACGCTGTGCTTGAAGTTTTCATAGTCAAAACTTTCGATTGAACTGAATCCCTTTTCTGTTTTAGGTGCTTGAAAATCCGAGACTTCTTTTTTGGTAATGATTTCTATTACACCAACTGAGTTGAGCCCAGTGTATTTTTGAATATCGACAGGGTTGGTGCTGATATTTATAGACTTAACGTCGAAAGGTGATAAGGAATTCAGAACATTGATGTCAGTTCCCATTTTTTGGCCGTCAATGACAATTAATGCACCCGACTGGAAGTTCAAAGAGTTATTGGAACCATAAAAGACAATCTGGTTACTTTCAATTCTAAAGGGTTTGGTCATTTTTATGACCTCAAGAACTGAGTTGCCCGATTGTAGTAGTTTTTCTGTGCCTGAAGGTCCTGAAATTTTGTTATCCCTGTTTTCTGTTCCTATCAACTTAAGTAAGTCTTTATTATTTTGGTAATATGCGATTATTTCTTCCTTATCAAACTGAGGGTGATTCTTTAAAGATTCAAACATAAGCAGTTCATCCAGCGATTCATTGAAAGTGCGATTAAGCTGAACATTGTAGCTTTTCTTTCCTGAAGTGCTGAAAGCTTTTACCATAATATCATTTGATTTTGGTAGTCTTTCAAAACTGAATCTGCCTTTATCATCGGTAGTCGTTGTTGCCAAAGTATGATTATTAGCCTGAACAGCCATAACAGTTGCACCTTCAACCGGTAGATGATTTCTGCCGGTAACAATGCCACTAAAAGTTCTGTCGGCCTCTGGTTTGTAGTAATCTTTTCCTGAAAGCAATTCTAGAATATTGTAGTGTTTATAACCATTTGCAATTAACTCAAGATTAGTGAGATATATATCCAGTACAGTTTTGGGTACAGGAGTATACAGGGGATATTTCAGAAATGATTGTTGGATCTGAATTACAGGACTGTATAGGTTAAACTTATCGACTACCCTGACATCCAGTGACGAAGGACCAAATTTTGAAGTGAAATTACTCATATCAATAGAAATATCAACGTCCCCGTTAGTTGCAGAAGGTCTTAGTTGAGTTTCAATATCAAATTTCAAATCTTCATTGGGAGTATTATAAACCAATCTTTCAGAAAGAAGGGTTCCGTCCCTTGCAAATATTAAAAAGTCTACTATACCTGATGGCAAATCACGTGTGGAAATCTTAAGATTATATTTTTTATCTCCCGGAATCTGATAAGCCATTTTTATTTCTCCACCCGTAATAGCAGCAAGCGTAAGCTCTTCACCTATATATTTTCCATTAGTATAAATTGAAACTCTTAAAGTAGAATCTTCAGTTTTCAGTAGTGAAAAAACTGATCCGTCGATTACTGCTTCCGGTAATTCAAACTCCTGATCTTTACCATATTCATCTTCTATTTTAAAGATATACTTCTGTCCGGGCATAGGCATTATATTTATTAACCCATAACCCTTCTTCATTATTTTGCCGTAACCTACCTGATTATTAAACTGATCATATACTTTCCCGGAAATCTCAACAGGTTCGTTAAGCGGGTTCGTTGCTCGATAAAGTATTCTCTGCAACTGATTGGTAAGGAGAGTGCCACCTTCAGGGAAGAATTCAATTTTAATCTTGTCTTCAGTGGTGAATATTGGTATTTTATATTCAGCGTTATCGTTTCCGGGGAAAGAAATA
>CAYXJA010000051.1:5097-7326 GCA_964465425.1 uncultured Prolixibacteraceae bacterium
AGTGGTGAATATTGGTATTTTATATTCAGCGTTATCGTTTCCGGGGAAAGAAATAAAAATAAAAAGGCCGTTGTTTATTTTTTCAGGCAGTTTGAATTTTACTTCACTTATTTGATTAACGAAGAGAGTATATTTTTGAGAGAAAACCTTACGAGTGAAATCGAACAGAGAAATAATCACCCTTTCCTTTTTGTTTCCAACAGAAATTGAATTTAGAATAAGGTTTAATTTAATATCTTCTCCGGGCTTATAAATTTTACTTACTATTTCGGTTTTAAGCAGATAATCACTCTTCTTATATGAATTGATAGTTAAAGGTTTAATAGCAGCAAGGGAAGCATCATTTGTTTTCAAGGCCTTGGGAGTATAAGCAACAATAAAGGCATTTCCTTGTTTTGCCCATGAGGGTATTGCAATCTGATTATCACATATACCATTAATTATGAGATATTTATTATCAGAAATTACTTCCCCTGATTCAGCTTTAAGCATTACTATAAGTTCAGTTTCACCGGAGTACAATTCAGACAGGCAGTTAAACACTTCAGCTTTAAACCATATTTTTTCTCCGGGGCAATATATATCCTTATCGGTTTTAATAAATACCTTGTTTTTTGGGAAATCATTTTTGCCTTTATTCAGTATCTCAGACATCTTTATCAATGAAGGATTAGAGTTCTGAGCTGATGCAAATATCGCTGAAACTATTATTAATATTGAAAGTAAAAATTTCATGGTTTAATCTCTATTGTTGCTTGTTTGTTATAATCATATCGTGGTTTTCAAAGTTTTTGATAGCATGTTCCAGCTCTTCTTCAGGTTCAATTATATTGTAATTTTCCCAAAAACCTTGATCGTAAGAGACAATCTTCTCAGTGAAAAACTCACTTGGTTTAAAGATTTCATTTCTGCTGAATCGTTGAAAATCTCCCTTTTCAATATCAGTAACCAAAATTTCAGAAGTACTGTTGAATTTAGTTTTTTGCTTCTTTTCTCTGTTGATTAGTTTAACCTGCATTGAGCTTTGAGCACTTTGCAGATACCACTTTCCTTCAAAAAGGCCGTATTGAACCGTATAAGCCAGTTCGGAAGGAATAGCCTTAAATTCCTTGGGCTCTTTCTCAATCATCATTCTACGGGCTTCTTTAAGGCCTTGTTTGGTGTAGTTGAATTCAACCCTTGATAAAGCCCATGTTTCTATGTCAAAATAAAGAATACCTTCATAAAGTATATCCCGTAGATTATAAATTGGGCTGAAAGATATAACAACATTAGGCCTTCCTGCAATGAGAGTTCTTCTTTGGTAATTGTATACATACAAATGGCTGAATTCTTTGTTTATAAAACTTTCATCATTCTTAACAACATCCAGTTTTGTAATATAATAAGGTCCTCCCTTCAAACGAAATTTAATGTCATCGTATGGTTGAACATCAGAACTCTTCCTCCCTTTTACGAATTTAACGAGATCATCCCTGAATCCATTGTTATAAGGGGCTTTAAGGATGTGGAGAACAGCTTCGGATACGTCAGTATAGCTTGAATTTTCCTTAATAGTTTCACGATAAAATGAGGTCAGCAGAGTATAATCTTTTTCATAATTGCTGTACATCTTTTCGAAGAACTTGTTAAGTACTTCTTTGGGATCGTAATAAACAACATTAACTGACGAAAGATTGTACACCGTTTTGTCTAAAACAATATTTAAAGCACTGTCTCCTATATTTTTAATTGGGATATCGTATGGGATGTACCCAATACAGGAAAAACGAAGGGTGTCGTTGAAATAATCCTTAGATATTTTCACAGAAAAATTCCCGTCAAGATTAGTTATTGTTCCTTTTCCCTTTCCTAATATTAAAATATTGCAGAACGGAATTGACTCTTCTTTTTTAACATCACTGACATGACCTCTGATTGTTTTAAATACAGGCTCTTGTTCCGTTTCTTTTTTTTCAATTTTCAGAGGATATAATATTATCTGATTATCAAGAGCATGGAAACCTAATTTTTCCTGATTAATGATGTCGATAATGACAGAAAATATAGTGGCATTAACATATTGCGGTTTGATAAGTTTATCAGCTTCAAGCAGAACCGGGTTGTATGAGAAATATACATCAGCAACAGAGCTTATTGAATCTAAAAGCTCAGCCTTAGTAATAGAATCAGACTCAATTGTAATGGTGAAATCCAGTTTATTACTATCAGATTGTCCTTTTGCTTCAA
>CAYXJA010000051.1:7426-9016 GCA_964465425.1 uncultured Prolixibacteraceae bacterium
TCAATTGTAATGGTGAAATCCAGTTTATTACTATCAGATTGTCCTTTTGCTTCAATTAAGAAGAATAAAAGGAATATAATTATATGAATACTGAATAGTTTCATGGATACCATATTAATATCCCAAAGCTAAAAAATCTCTTTCAGATAAAAGCTTGATTTGAATTCTTTCCCGTTTCTCAATACTGTCAGATTTATCTTCTTATTTTGCTGTTGCTTGAGTATTAAATTGATGTCGTTAAGAGTCAGGTCTTTATGGCTATTATAATTGATGCTTAACAACTGATCACTTTGTCTGAACCCTGCATTCCATGCCGGTGAGTTTTCAATTACATTTTCAATTGTGAAGACTGGAATTCCCGGAACCGGGTTAATGATTTCCAAACCGCTCATATTGTAATAGAATTTATCTTTGAAATCACTGTTTGGTCTAAGAATTAATCTCTTATTGAAATAATCGAACGTTACTATAAACCTTCTCAGTATTTCGCCTCCTATTGATCCGTTCCTAAGTTCAGAATTAATAATGTTGTCGATATATTCTGATTCAGGATAAGAAACTATTGGATTATCAAGAGGTTTGCCGCCTAACCATAATTGCATTAATCTTCCTTTATGACCAAACAGGTCTCCTCCTAATCCTACTCCAAGAAAAGAATAAATATTGTTTGAAGGTATTTTAATCTGATCACTTGATGCAGGTGAAAGCCAAAGGGCATCGCTTGCTCCGGTATCTATAAGAAGTAGAACCGGCACAACATCTCCACTGTCTTGTATTATCTCTGACCTTACTATAGGCTTGTTTCTTACAAAATGTAATGGAAGAACAATATCATTCTTCATTGGATTGTACTCAAAACGATCTGGTTTATAGAGTTTTATTTCTTCAGATTGGTAATCAACCTTTACTATATAATTTTTAAATAAGTTTAAACCTATCAGTCCATGAACAGGCATACCAAGGATCTGTGATATCTGAAAGTTTTCATCAATTACTACATTTATTTTTTGGTGACTGGCAGTCAGACCAGGAAGAGTAATTGTATTATCACCTGATTCATAGGCTTGAGTAACTACTTCGTTTCCAAGTCCTCTCAATTCAATGGGCTTCATGTAATTGAGATCCAGCTTTTCTACCAGTGTCAACTCAGTGATTATCGGATCTTTAATACCTGAATCAAGAATAAAATTCATTGTGTCAGAGCCATTAATACTCACCGGAACAATGATAAGATTACTAATCTGGCGAAATTTTATCGACATTGAATTTCTTTTCGCATTATTGAATAGAAATCCTGCTGATGGAGTAGAGTAAAGCTTCTTGAAATCAATGTGTTCCGACATTGGGACATAATCCCTGATGACAAGCAAATTATTTTCTATTTCAAAGATGAGATAATAATCGCTCATCAGTTTTTCAAGTACTTCTTTGACCGACTTGTTGGAAATGCTGAGGTTTACTCTTTTCCCCTTGATTAATTTTGAATTGTAATTAAAATCAAGATTAAACTGGTTGCAAATTTTTTTAATAACATCTTCCAGCGGTTCATTTTCGGCGTAAATAGAAATGTTCTGATCTAAAACATTGATT
>CAYXJA010000052.1:0-7315 GCA_964465425.1 uncultured Prolixibacteraceae bacterium
CCTCAGCGCATGATAATAATTTCTGTTGGCTATAAAATTATGTAGGAAAAATGAAGCTTTGGGGAATAAATACTACTATTTGCTTTTTGCTGCTTGTCGTTTCACTTCAAACAATAGCTCAGGTAGAAAGAACCAGATTAACCGGGGCTTATGTATATAATTTTGCGCGATATACTTATTGGCCGGAAGTTTCTTTAAAATCTGACAGTTTCAATATATTAATCATTAGCGATGATAAATTACTGATCAAAGAATTTATTGATTTTTCAAGTGTTAAAAAGATCAATGGTAAGCCAATCAAAATTTCTTTTAATTCTAGGGCACCTTTAAAAATAGAAGATAATACAAGGATTATTTTTCTTGATAATGAAAAGAATGAGTATTTCAATGTTTTGTATAATCTTATTGACAAGATGCCTGTGCTTATTGTAACTGATAATTACACCGATAAGTATAAGGTGATGATTAATTTGTATGATAATAAGGAAAATAAGTTATTGTTTGAGCTTAACAAGTCGAATATTATTAATCACAATCTAAAGTTGAATCCTGAAGTACTTTTATTGGGAGGAACAGAAATAGATGTTGCAGAGTTGTACCGAAACCTTCAAAAAGAAATGGATTCTCTTCAGGATATGTTAATGCCACTTACAGATTCGTTGAATAATATGAATAGTTTGATTTCTCAAACATTATCAAAGATAGATAGTCAAAATTTTAAGCTAAATACTCAAAATGAATTGTTAGATGAACAATCAGGTATAATAGTTAAAGGTAAAGAAGAAGTTGAGGATTTAAGATCTGAGATTGAAAAATGGGAATATGATATAATACAGAAACAAGAAACTCTAATTATGCAAGCAAAGTTGCTGGAGGAAAATAAGATTGAACAGTCTGAGCAACAAAGTTACATTGAACAACAATATCATGAGATTAAGAAGAGTAAATCAATACTTGATAGCTTAGCAACTGAAATACATAGTCGAAATTTAGCTCTGAATCAGCAAAAGGAGATTATTAGCAATCAAAAACAATTAATAATTCTTGCCATTTTTTCCGGAGTTCTTTTACTGTTGGTAATATTATCCGGCATTGGGTTCTATAGAAATAAAATTAAAAAGAATCGAATTCTTTCCATGCAGAAAGAAGAAATAGAAAGGATTAATCTTCAGCTTGAGAAATCTAATAATGAGTTGAATAAAATTATAAAAAAATTAGGGGAAACACAATCACAGTTAGTGTCAGCTGAAAAGATGGCGTCATTAGGAGTGTTAACTGCCGGAATTGCCCATGAAATAAATAACCCGGTCAACTTCATTTATACCGGGATAAATAGCCTTAGAAAAGATTACAATGAATTGATGAGTGTTAATAAAAGAATAAATGAAGTTATAGTTGAATACGGTAGTGAGGAGCTTATTGATAATATTAATAAAGTAAAAGCAGAGTATGATTTAACTGAATTGCTTGAAATAATTTTACAAACACTGGAAGATATAAAAACCGGATCTGAACGTACTTCAGACATTATAAAAGGGTTAAGGAATTTTTCCCGTTTAGATAAAGATACAATGCAGCTTTTTGATATCCATGAAGGTATAGAGTCTGCTCTTTTATTGCTAAGGAATAAATTTAAAAATCATATTACAATTGAAAAGAATTATGAGCAATTGCCTAAAATTGAATGTTATCCCGGCAAGCTGAATCAGGCATTTCTTAATGTTTTAAGTAATTCTATTGATGCTATTGAAAAAGAAGGAGTAATTACTATTTCAACAAAAGTAGCAGAAGAAAATGTTCAAATTATTTTTAAGGATACTGGAAAGGGTATACCTTCTGAATTAATGGAAAAAATATTTGATCCCTTCTTTACTACTAAAAGCGTTGGTAATGGAGTAGGTCTTGGACTATCTATAACTTATGGAATTATTCAGGAACATAAAGGGAAAATTAACGTAGAAAGTGATATTAATGCAGGAACTATATTTACAATTTCATTACCTTGTTTAATAAATAAAGTTTGAATTTATGGGTGACACAAAGAAAACAATATTATATATTGATGATGAGGAAATTAATTTAAGATTGTTTAAAAATACTTTTAGAAGAGATTATGCAGTACTAACTGCAAGTTCTGCAAAAGAAGGTCTTAAGTTATTAGAACAAAACACTATTGATTTGGTAATAACCGATCAGAGAATGCCTGAAATGACAGGTGTTGAATTTTTATCCTGTGTTCAGCAGGAATTCCCTCATATACCTCCCGGACGTATGATCATATCGGGATATAGTGATCCTGAAGACATAGATTTAGCTTTTAAAGAATACCAATTATATAAATTTATATCTAAACCCTGGAATGCAGAAGAATTAAGTCAAATTATACAAAAAGCAATTGACCATGAATGAACTGGAAAAACCTACAATTCTTTATGTTGATGATGAAGAATCTAACCTAAGAATTTTTAAGAATACCTTTAGAAAGAAATATAATGTTATTACTTCGGCATCAGCAACTGAAGGACTTAAAATATTAGAAGATCAGGATATTGACTTAATAATGTCTGATCAAAGAATGCCGGGTATGTCGGGCATAGAGTTTCTGAAGCTGGCTTTTCAAAAGTACCCTGACCTTAATCGAATTTTAGTTACTGCATATTCCGATTATGATATCTTAAAAGATGCTGTCAATGAAATAAAGATATTCCAGTACATTGAAAAACCATGGAATGAGGATGATATACAGATAACTATTGATAATGCATTAGAAATCCACAGACTTCAAAGAGAAAATCAAAAACTAACTAAGAATCTAATAGAAAGTAATGATGAACTTTTGAAAATGAATGATGAACTTAATAGTGAAATTGAACTTCATAAAAAAACGCAATCAGAGCTTATAAAAGAAAAAGAATATGCTGAAAGCTGCAATAGGTTGAAGTCTGCTTTTCTTGCTAATATGAGTCATGAAATAAGGACTCCGATGAATTCAATTATGGGATTTCTTAGCATAATTGAAGATGAAGAATTGCCGGCTGAATTGAAAAAAGAGTATATGCAGATTATTCAATCAAGTTGCTCGCAGTTATTGCATATTATTGATGATATTATTGAAATTTCAAAAATTGATACAGGAAACATTGAATTGAAATTGATGTCTTTTTCATTAAATGCTCTAATGGAAAGGCTTTTTAAAAGCATGATGCTATCCAAAAATAATAATATTGACTTTAAGCTTGAAAATATTCTGCCAGAAGACAAACAATTGATATATTCTGATCCTGTCCGACTTGAACAGATATTGTCTAATCTTTTGCTTAATGCTTTTAAATTTACAGAAAAGGGTCAAATTCAATATGGAGTACGTATTGAAGATAATGATATGTTATTCTATGTAAAGGATACAGGTATTGGAATATCTGAGGAAAACTTTGAATTGATTTTCAACAGGTTTAGTCAGGTGGAAAATGCCATGCAAAGAAGATATGGAGGTAATGGATTAGGTTTGGCAATTGCAAAAGCATACGTTAATAAGTTAGGGGGTAAAATATGGGTAGAATCCCAACTGGATACAGGATCCGTTTTTTATTTTAAAATACCATACTTGCAGGAATAAGCTTATTTCTTGTGCCTGCGCTCCAGTTCTCTTGCTAAATCTTCAATTCTATAACCTTTATAGGTAAGCAAGACGATAAGGTGATATAGAAGGTCAGCTCCTTCATAAATGAAATTGCTATCATCGTTGGCCATTGCTCCAATGATTGTCTCAACGGCTTCTTCCCCTACTTTTTGAGATATCTTTCTTGTGCCGGAATTGAATAAAGAAGTTGTATATGAACCTTCAGGCATTTCACTTTTTCTTGTTTCTATAAAATCCTGAAGTTTAGTTAAGAATAAAATATCTTTCTGATTGTCGTTTAAGTTATTCATTATATAAAATTTAAAGTCTTACATTGATTCCATTATTACTTAAATACCCTTTGAGATCAGGGATAGAAATTTCTTTATAGTGAAAGACACTTGCAGCTAGTGCAGCATCTGCTTTGCCAATATTAAATACATCAGCAAAATGCTCCATATTACCAGCTCCTCCCGATGCAATTATTGGTATTTTTAATGATTCTGAAAGAATTGCAAGTTCTTTATTGGCAAATCCATTTTTAGTGCCATCATGATCCATTGATGTAAAAAGTATTTCGCCTGCTCCTCTTTCTTCTGATTCTTTAGCCCAGCTGAATAATTCCTTTTCAGTTGGAATCCTTCCTCCGTTGACTGTTACAACCCATTTGTCATTTATGTTTTTTGCATCTATGGCAACAACCACAAATTGAGTTCCGAAATTCCTTGAGATTTCATTTATAAGGTCAGGATTTCTTACAGCAGCAGAGTTAATAGATACTTTATCAGCACCGGCACTTAACAAAGCTTCAACATCTTTAAGCTCGCTAATGCCTCCTCCTACTGTAAAGGGAATATTTATATGTCTGGCTATTTTCTTAACTAGTTCAACAAATGTTTTTCTGCCTTCATGCGAAGCAGTAATGTCAAGAAAAACTAATTCATCTGCCCCTTGCTCTGCATAAAGTGAACCTAACTCAACCGGATCTCCAACATCCTTTATTCCAACAAAGTTAATCCCCTTGACGGTTTGCCCGTTTCTTATATCAAGACATGGTATTATCCTTTTTGCCAGCATAATGTCAACTTTTATTTGTTAATTTTTTTAATATCTGAAAGTGTAATCCGATTTTCATAAATAGCTTTGCCAACAATTACTGCCGGTATTTTCATTTCATCAAGTTTATAAATGTCAACCATAGAAGAAATACCTCCACTTGCTATTAATTCGATTTCAGGAATTTTTTCAATTATCTCTTTATAAAGATCAAATGATGGCCCTGTAAGCATTCCGTCCCGTGAAATATCAGTAGAAATAACTTTTTTAATGCCATCCTTTATGTATTCTGATATGAAATCGATGATTGATATTTCATGCGTTTCAAGCCACCCGCTGATTGCTATTTTTTTATCTTTTGTGTCTGCTCCAAGTATAATTTTATCTGAACCATACTCAAGTATCCATTTTGTAAATTCCTCCCTGTTTTTCACTGCTATACTGCCTCCTGTAACCATTGAGGCTCCCGATTCAAATGCAATCTTAAGATCAGATGAGCTTTTTAATCCACCACCGAAATCAATAATTAAACTTGTTTTTGATGCAATGCTCTCAAGGACTTTGTGATTAACAATGTGCCCAGCCTTTGCTCCGTCAAGATCTACAAGATGTAAATTCTTAATGCCAATATCCTCAAAGAGTTTCGCTACTTCAAGCGGATTTTCATTATAGATAATTTTTTTATCATAGTCTCCCTGTGATAGCCTTACGCATTTGGAATCTATAATATCAATAGCCGGTATAATGTTAATCATAAGTGATAAATTAATACATGTTATAATGAAATGAAATTCTTAAGTATATTTTCTCCTACCCTTTGACTTTTCTCCGGATGGAACTGTGTTGAATAAAAGTTATCTTTATTCAACGCAGCACTAAAAGGCTTTATGTAATCGCATGTTGCAGCTGTGTCCTCACCTGTCTCGACATAATACGAGTGAACAAAGTATACAAATTGATTTTCCATTTCAGGAGTGAATAATTTACTTTTTAAAGAATGTATATTGTTCCATCCCATATGAGGAACTTTAGTCGAAAATTCTTCTCCTGCATTTGGGATAAATTTTCTAACCTTTTCAGGGAAAATCCCCAAACAATCGACATTTCCTTCATCACTGTATTTGCACATAAGCTGCTGTCCAAGACAAATACCCAATACGGGCTGTTTAAGGTCTAAAATCAGCTTGTCGAGCTTGTGATATTTTAAGTATGCCATTGTTGAGCTTGCTTCCCCAACACCGGGAAAGATTACTTTATCAGCAGATTTAATCTTATTGTGATCTCCGGTAATTTCTGCTGATACACCAATTCGTTGTAGTGCATTATAAACAGATTCTATGTTTCCGGCATTATATTTTATGATTACAATTTTCATTCTTTAAAGCTCTTTTAATTTTTTTATCATTAAATTCGTTTCTATAATTTTGATAAAAAATGGCGCGTTCTTCTAACGGTTAGGAAACCGGTTTCTCAATCCGGAGATGGCAGTTCGATTCTGCTACGCGCTACTAACTAAAAACTACCGTCCGGTTATTATATACAAGAATTTTCCTTTCAATGTGCTTGTTTACAGCTTTTGAAAGTACAATTTTTTCCAAATCTCTTCCTTTTGCAATTAAATCATTGACCGTATCTTTATGACTTACATGAGCAACTTCCTGTTTGATAATCGGACCGGCATCTAACTCAGGTGTTACATAGTGACTCGTGGCCCCGATTATTTTAACTCCTCTTTCATAAGCGGCATGATAGGGTCTGGCTCCAATGAAAGCCGGTAAGAAAGAATGATGTATGTTGATTATTTTATTGGGATAATGCAATATGAAATCATCCGATATTATTTGCATATAACGGGCTAACACTATAAAATCAATATTGTATTCCTTTAAAAGAGCCAACTCCTCTTTTTCCATTTCTGCCTTATTGTTTTTATCAACAGGAAAATGATAAAAATCGATTCCAAAACCTGTTGCGACTTCTTTCATGTCAGGATGATTACTTATAATCAGTGGAATTTCAACATTCCATTCACCTGCTGAATATCTGGCAAGAATATCAAAAAGGCAGTGTGACATTTTGGAAACGAAAATTGCCATTCTTGGCACTTCTTCTGAAAAGTGAAGCTCAAATTTCATTTCAAATTTGTTGGCAATGAGAGTATTGAAATAATCAGCGATCTTATCCTTTGGAATGATGAAATGCTCAAGTTCCCATTCTACTCTCATGTAAAATAATTTCTCTTCCCTGTCGACATGCTGGTCCAGGTATAAAATGTTACCGTTGTTTTTATTTATAAACTCTGTAACTATTGCCAATAGACCCTGTTTGTCAGGACAATGTAACAGTAGTATTGCAGTTTTTTTTGTGTCAGTATTTGTTCTGGTTATCTTCATCTCAATTATTATAAAGAACCTTTTGTTGAAGGTAATTCGAAATTAAAAATATCTCTCTTCTTTGCCATTTTTATCGATTTGGCCAAAGCTTTGAAGATTCCTTCTATTTTATGATGTTCATTGTCTCCTTCTGCTTTTATGTATAGATTACATTTCGCTGAATCGCTTAATGATTTAAAGAAGTGCTTAAACATTTCAGTAGGAACATCACCTATTTTTTCTCTTTTGAATTCGGTATTCCATACTA
>CAYXJA010000052.1:7415-9001 GCA_964465425.1 uncultured Prolixibacteraceae bacterium
TTGCTGACAATTACCAACTCATAATCAAGGTTTTTAGAAATATTGTACATGTTTCTGAATACCCCCGGATAGAATTCCAGTTTATCAAGGCTGTCAAGTTGATAATCAACAGGAGGTTCAATTACTAATGTTCCATCCCGATCAATAAACAATACCTTTTTTAAATTATTCTGTGCTTCCATTTTCAATTTTTAAAAGAGTATTTATTAGTGAAGAATTTTCTTCAGGCTTTCCAACAGTGATTCTCAGGCTATTGTTGCAAAGTGTTACTTTTGATCTATCCCTGACAATTACGCCTCTATTCATTAGGTTTTTAAATATCTCTCCGGCATTTACCATTTTTACTAAAAGGAAATTGGCATCACTCGGATACACTTTTTCCACAAATGGTAACTTTTCTAATTCCTCTTTCAGTTTTTTCCTTTCAGTGATAATGATATTTACCCATTCATCTTTCTGAGAAACGTTTTCAAGTGAACTTAGCACTCTTTGCTGAGTCAGTTCATTAATATTATAAGGATATTTGATTTTGTTTAAAATCTTTATTATATCATTTCCTGCAAAAGCCATCCCTAATCTTATTCCGGCAAGTCCCCATGCTTTTGAAAAAGTTTGAAGGATAACGAGATTCGGGATAATACTTAAATCATTCATAAGGGTAGTGCCCGGTGAAAAATCGATATATGCTTCATCTACAATGACGATTCCATCAAATCCGTTAAGCACTTTTATTATTTCATTTTTATCAAGATTGTTTGAAGTTGGATTATTGGGAGAACAAAGAAAAATCAACTTTGTATTTTCATTTACAACACCTAGAATTTTATCAGCTTCAATTTGAAACTGATCGTTGAGCAGCACTTTATTTATACGAATATCGTTTATTTCTGCTGAAACGGTATACATCCCGTATGAAGGTTCAATCGCAACAATATTGTCTGTTCCCGGCCTGCAAAATGCCCTTATCAACAAATCTATAGGTTCGTCGCTTCCATTACCAAGAAAGATATTTTCAACCGGTACTTTCTTTATTTCAGAAATTTTAACCTTTACTTTATTCTGATATGGATCAGGATATCTGTTGTAGCCTGTTTCATAAGGATTTTCATTTGCATCAAGAAAAACTGAAGCTGTCCCGCTGTATTCATCTCTTGCAGAAGAGTATGGCTTAAGTGTTAATATATTTGGTCTTAATAATTCTTTTAAGTCTTTCATAAACTGTGTATTTACATTTCTGATTTCTTACTTTTCTTTCAATCTGAGTGTTACAGCATTCTTGTGAGCAAACAATGATTCAGCTTCTGCCATTTTTTCAATCACGGGCCCAAGGTCCTTTAGTCCGTCTTTTGTTATCTCCTGAAAGGTTATTTTCTTAATAAAACTATCAAGATTAACACCGCTAAAGCTTCTTGCCCAGCCATTTGTCGGAAGAGTATGGTTTGTCCCTGACGCATAATCACCAGCGCTTTCAGGAGTATAGTTTCCCAAAAATACAGACCCGGCATTGATTATTTTATCAGATATATTCAAATAATCTTTCATTGCAATAATCAAATGTTCAGGTGCGTATGAATTAACCATTTCAA
>CAYXJA010000053.1:0-1985 GCA_964465425.1 uncultured Prolixibacteraceae bacterium
GCTTTTTTACTTATCATCCTGCCATTTACCCTTATCCTCTCACGAAAGTCTTTCAGGTGTGGTGAAGTGAATAGTCCAACCTTAAATCCCGAACTTTGTAAAACAGATGCAAGCATGTGAGATACAGAGCCTTTACCGTTTGTTCCTCCTATATGTATTGTTTTAAAAGAATGATGAGGATTGTTATAAAGATTATCAAGGTAGATAGTATTGTCGAGATTGTCTTTATAGGCAGCACTTCCAATCCTTTGAAACATTGGAAGTTGTTCAACTAAATATTCAATAGCCCTTTTATAATTCATTTTATCAACAATTAATTGTTACAAAATATATCAGTTTGATTACATTTTACCTGAAATAAAACGTCAATTAATTCTTAAATTTAAAAAGAGTTTAATAATAAACATGTTTCTGCAAATAACCAGAAAATTTTATTACAATGGGATTAAAACGATCAAAAATTTTTGTTTTAGATACTAATGTAATTCTCCACGATCATCGTTGCATTTTTAATTTTCAGGATAATGATGTTGTTTTGCCAATTACGGTACTCGAAGAACTGGATAAATTTAAAAGAGGCAGCGATCAGCTTAATTATCAGGCAAGAGAATTTGTTCGCTTGCTTGATGAGCTTGTTAAAGATGATCTTTTCAACGGAGGCTTGCCACTTGGCCCCAAGAAGGGAAAGTTGAAAATAGAAACCGGAAAACATCCTTCAGAAAAAATTCTTTCTTCATTTAAGGAAGATATTCCAGACCATCGCATTCTTGCAATCACCGAACATTTGAAAGTTAATAACCCCGGAAGAAGGGTTGTTTTAATTTCAAAAGATATAAATCTGAGAATGAAGGCTAAATCTTTGGCTATCGATGCTGAAGATTATAAGAACGATAAAGTTACCGACCCTCAGATTCTTGATAAGGGGGTAAATGTTAAGGATCAGTTTAACGATACTCTGATTTCAAAGTTATACGATGAGAAGTATATTTCCTTCAAGGATTCGGGCTTTGAAAAACACCCTGATGCAAATGATTATTTTATTTTCAAAGGAGCAAGTGCTTCTGCTTTAGTACGATATGAGGCAGAAACAAAACGTTTTGAACGGGTGGACAAGAGAACAGCTTATGGTATAAAGCCCAGAAATGCTGAGCAGACTTTTTTGTTGAATGCTTTGTTTAATCCGGAAATTAAGCTGGTTGCCGTTACCGGAAAGGCAGGCACAGGAAAAACTTTGCTTGCCCTTGCTGCTGCTGTAGCACAGCACGATCAGTTCGACCAGATAATGCTTGCCCGGCCGATAGTTGCATTGAGCAACCGCGATATTGGTTTTCTTCCCGGTGATGCGGATGAAAAGATAAGACCTTATATGCAGCCTCTTTATGATAATCTTGGTGTAATTAAACACTGTTTCAACCCAAGAAGTGTTGAATATACTCGCATTGAAGAAATGGAAAAGGATGAAAAACTTGTTATTGCAGCATTGGCTTATATAAGAGGAAGAAGTCTATCAAACTCTTATTTCATAATCGATGAAGCTCAGAACCTTACTCCCCACGAAGTGAAAACTATAATCACTCGGGCAGGGGAGGGTACTAAAATGGTTTTCACCGGAGATTTACATCAAATAGATTCACCTTATCTAGATCAACAATCAAACGGACTTGCATATCTTTCGGATAAGATGAAAGGGCAAACTCTTTTTGCACACATTAATCTTGTAAAAGGTGAAAGAAGCTACCTTGCAGAATTGGCAAGCGATCTGTTGTAACTACAGGTTATAATAATATTTATACAATTGTCTGCAATAAAAATTTTATCATCCCGTTTTTATTTCTGTAAGGATTGGGATGTTATTCACTTCTATTGCAGGTTATCGTTGGTCATTTTTATTACATATCCTCCCAATCCTTTTTGTTTTTTATATCTTTACTGCTATGATCAAAGACCTTTTAATAAAAAACAGAACTTACAGGCGTTACGACGAA
>CAYXJA010000053.1:2085-8954 GCA_964465425.1 uncultured Prolixibacteraceae bacterium
TGCTATGATCAAAGACCTTTTAATAAAAAACAGAACTTACAGGCGTTACGACGAATCAGTCGAAATTCCTGAAGAAAAGCTTATAGAATGGGTTAACCTTACCCGCTATTGTGCTTCCGGCAGAAATGCTCAGCCTTTGAAATATATAATCTCATGCAATAATGAAAAAAACGAAAAAGTATTTTCTGCTTTAGCATGGGCTGCTTTCCTGAAAGAATGGGATGGCCCGGTTGAAGGTGAAAGACCTACTGCATATATTATTCAACTGCTTGACACTACTATTGCCAATAACTTTTTCTGTGATGATGGAATTGCTGCTCAAAGTATATTATTGGCAGCAGTTGAGGAAGGTTTCGGTGGATGTATTTTCCGCTCCATTAATAAAGTTAAACTTACCGAGTTATTAGGAATTCCAGAGCATTTACAGATAATTAACGTCATTTCATTTGGCAAGCCAATTGAAAAGGTTGTTATTGACGATTTAAAAAATGATGATTATAAGTACTGGAGAGAAGAAGACGGTACTCATCATGTTCCCAAAAGATTATTAAAAGATATTTTGCTCGACATTTAATTTGTAAGATTATAAATACTTAATAATATGGCCACTCGCAGTTAAGTAAAGCATAGTTAACTGTGTTGATTTTTAAAGTCTGCTTGATAATATCTAAATATAGCCGACTTCCTGTCTTATTCGAATCAAATAGCCACTAAATTACCACAAGCATGCCACCAAATACCCTAAACAATCTTTCTTATGGTATTTGGAGGCTATTTGGTGGCATCCAGCAGGCTAGTTGCTACGAATCTTGTATATATGAATATTTAATGTGAAATAGATAAATCAGAGTATAAAAATCATTGTTTTACAAATATTGCTTTGATAATGTCCCATACCATTTTTGGGTTCTCTTTTAATCTTCTTGAGCAATATCCAAACCAGTCTTTACCGAATGGAACATAAACCCTCATCTTATGCCCTTCAGAAATTAGCCTGTCCCTTAAGTTGGGAGTTACTCCGTATAACATTTGAAATTCATATTTATCTTTACTGACTGAATATTTATTTATTAGTTTTAATGATTCATCTACCAGATAAGAATCATGAGTAGCAATGCCGGTATAAATTCCATTCTTCAGCATCAACTCCAGCAAGTTTAAATAGTTTGACCTTACATCTGAATAACCTTGATAAGCAATATCTTCAGACTCAATATATATTCCTTTACATAGCCTAAAATCAAGTTTTTCGGGAGATCCATTCGTTCCTTTTATTAAATCTTCTATATCTCTTTGGGTTCTGTACAGATATGCCTGCAACACTAACCCGACATTGTCGGGGAAGTCATTTTTAAGCTTGATATATAGTTCTATTTCGGCAGAAGTACATTGCGAATCCTCCATGTCTAATCTGACAAAACTGTTTCTTTCAGATGCCTTCTTTACAACTTCCTTCAGTAACTTATAACATTTTTCTTTGTCAATAAGTAACCCGAAACTTGTTGGTTTTACTGAAAAGTTTCCGATTATTTTTTCATCACTAAACTTGTTTATGATTTCAATATACCCGGTTTTATTCAACTCAGCTTCTTCAATGGTATGTATAAACTCTCCAAGCAAATCTACTGTTATGTGTATTCCTTTTTTATTTAAATGTTTGGATATCGAAATACACTCGTCAATAGTCACCCCGGCTACATATCTTTTAGAAAATATCCAAACAAACCTTTTCGGTAAAAAGGGTAAAATATTTGCAATAATCTTGTTGAACATACATTTATATTTAAAATGAAACCAATTTAAATTTAGTACATTCCAATTATGTTACTAATGACCTAAATCAGCAGTATTGCATGACTTTTGGCATAAAATGCCGGCGCTTTAACTTTGTTTATTATTACTTTGTGACTATTGAATTTTAAATTTATATTTGCAACTAGATAAACGTTTTAAAAAATTAAAACGAGCGTATTCGTTACTAATACAAACAAGGATGAATCGTATATTGGTATTAGCTATTATTCACATGCGAGTTACATCCAACCATAAAAAATAAAATATATTCTGATGAAAAAGTTACCTTTAATTCTTAGTATTATATCACTTGCCGGTGTCGTTGCATTGGCAGTTTTGTCCTTCGTAAATAATTCAAATGGCACTTCAAAGGGTAAATCAAATAAAGGAAGTGAATCAGGGGAAATAAAAATTGCATATATACAAACCGATTCAGTTCTTGTCAATTATAATCTTGCAATCGATTTGCATAAAGACTTTATGAGCCAGCAACAGCAGTATAATTCAGAATTCGGCAGGAAAAGGGAATCATTGGAAAGACAGGCAGCTGCCTTCCAGGAAAAGTTGCAAAGAGGTGGCTTCCTTACTGAAGAAAGAGCAATGAGCGAGCGTGATAAAATCCTTGGACAGGAAGAAGAAATCAGAAGGATGGATTATGAGCTTACTAATAAGCTGGGACAAATGGAAGCATCAATAAATCAAAGATTAGCTGACAGCATTGTTTCTTATGTCAAGGAATACAATAAGAAATATAATTATACATACATATTAAGCAACAGCGGCAATATTGTTGTTGGTGATCAGAATTTCAATATTACAAAGGATATCCTCGACGGTTTAAACTCACGCTATTCATCATTGAAATAATATTATTGAAAATATCTCAAAACCGTGTTCCTTAAAAACACGGTTTTTTTATTTTTAGATGTATGGGTTTTGCTGATTACTATATTAAAAAGAATGAAGGGTTTTATTTCTTTAATCCTCCCGAACTTCCTGTTTGTAACATGGTAATTGTAATCCCCTGTTACGATGAACCTGAAATATCAAAGACAATTCATTCACTTTTTAATTGTGAAAATCCAGGATGTCATGTCGCTTTATTTGTTGTTGTAAACAGTAGTATTGATTCTCCTGAAAAAGCAGTATCTCAAAATGAGATTTCATTTAAAGAGATTGTTGAACTTTCAGAAAAATCTCCTCAATGGCTTCAAATTTATGTTTTGAATGTAAAAGGTCTGCCTTCAAAGAATGCAGGGGTAGGGTGGGCAAGGAAAATTGGAATGGATATGGCTGTAGTTAATTTTAACTTGTCAGACAATAAAAATGGAATTATCATTTCCCTGGATGCAGATACTTTGGTTGAAAATAATTACCTGACTTCCATAAAGAATTTCTATAACAATAATCCGGATTATATTGCTGCTTCCATTTATTTTGAACATCCTTTAAATGTAGGATATACCAACAGTGCTATTGTTATGTATGAGTTGTACATGCGTTATTATAAAAATGCAGTTACTGCTTCCGGATTTGCTTACTCTGTATATTCAGTGGGATCATGTTTTTCTGTTCTTGCAAAAGCATATGTTTCTCAGGGAGGAATGAACAGAAGAAAAGCAGGTGAAGATTTCTATTTTCTAAATAAACTACATTCATACGGGAAGATAGGGGAGATAAATACTTCTGCAGTATTTCCTTCATCAAGAGTATCCGACAGAGTACCTTTTGGAACAGGGCCGGTTATTAATAAGTTGTTGTCCGATGGGAATAGAGTTTTTAACACATATGCATTTGACTCATTTTTAGTCCTAAGAAATATTTTTTTATCTGTTGATATTATTTATGAAAACAAGAATATTGAAACTGTCATTGATAATATTGTTTTAAAGGAGTTTTGTAGATTATACGACATCCCCACAAAGACATCTGAGCTTATTTCTAATTGTAGTAATATTAGTATTTTCAGAAAGCGTTTCTTCCATATTTTTGATTCATTTGTAATTTTAAAATGGCTTAACTTTGCTTCTGAAAACGGATTTAATAAAATAGACATTTCTGATGAATGTTTTAAACTATTATCTTTTTTCAATGTTAATATTGAGGGTATAAATAAAGACCCTTATACATTGTTACAGATATTTAGAAAATTGGACAAAGGATTAATTAATAAGGATTAATTATGGAATTTTTAAAGTTGATTATTATCGTTATCGTATTACTGGGAATAGCTGTCTTTGGCTTGGCAATTCAGATTATTTTCAAGAAAACACATAAGTTCCCTAATATCCATATCAGTAAGAATAAAAAGATGAGGGAGCATGGAGTAACCTGTGCACAAAGCTGGGATAAGAGCGAACAAATGAAAGCTAATTCAAATTAAATTGACTGAAGCTTAATTTTCAAAATAATGGGATTTCTTTCTTTATTTATTATTTCAGACAACTCATCAAAGACAGGTGATATATTTTCAATACCCGAACTAAATAATTGTCTGAACTTCCTTGGAGCTACTAAGAATATAAGTTCATTATCGTCAGTTAATGCCTGGGCTTTATCGAAGGCGCCAATACCTGAATTTTCGTTGTAGCTGTATGTTATTTTCTTATTCTTATCGTATATAATATGGTACATTTCTTTCTGATTTTCTCCTGTAAAGTTTAGGAAGAAATAGGCAAAGTCTTTGTTTTCAAGATATTTCTTAATAGTATAATACCCTGCATGATTTATGAGTCTGTATGAGTCATATGCTTCAAGCATATGATAGTTAGGAAGCAGATTTTTGTTTCCGTAATTGAATATAAACTTTTCAGTAATGTTGTTATTATTACTTATGAAATAAGTTGTATTGCCTAATAACTCCCACATGTATGTGCCTTCGGCTGTAGTATAAAAAGAATAACCTTCAGTAGGAGTGCATTTTGAAACAAGCCTCAGCCTTTTATCAATAGTCTTGCCGTTTCTATCTGCAATAAGTAGCCTGTATTGAGTTTCCTTATTGTTCCATCCGGTGTAAATCAAATAATTACCTTCTTTAGTCCTTGTAAAATCAGAAGGATTTAGTGCAAGTTTAATTTTATCTACTTTATTGCCTTCATATGTAAATCTTTGAATCGAAGATTCTTCAAAATTGTATAATTCTACATTTTTGTTGAAGTGATTTACGTTAAACTTAGCAGGATTGGTTAGCACAAGTTTGTTCGTATTATTAGAAGATGTGTCTTGTGCAGTAATAGTATTTAAAAGGTTGCCTTCTTCATCAAACCTGTAAACCGACTGTGTGAATTTATTATCAAGGATGAAATAATTATTGTCATAATACTTCATCTCCATATCCTGAGATATCATCCCTATTTTAGATATTTGGATAGGAGTAAAGTTTACTTCACTAATCAATGGACTTTCAATGATATTTATTAATGGCTGTTGTAACAAGGATATTTCAACCTGACCCTTTACTATAAGGATATTTAGCACCAGGAGAATCGAAAAGGATATCTTTTTAATTATTTCCATCACTTTATTGTTTGAGTTTCTAAAATCAATGTGTTATCGTATCAATCAGTTATTTAGCAAAAAGAGTGCCAGAAGATTAAAACATTATTTTTCAATGTATTTCTCAAATCCTTTAGTAAATTTTATTTGATTGTTACCTTCATTATCTGAATAAATTAGCATTATCTCAATTCCAGGAACCTTAGAGCTCATTTCGATTGTTTTTTCTACTCCCAGCACCATGCATGCTGTAGCATAAGCATCGGCAGTCATACAATCATCAGCAATAACTGATGCACTCAAGAGATTATGATCTACAGGATAGCCGGTATGTGGGTTTATAGTGTGGGCGTACTTTTTACCATTTTCAATGTAAAAGTTTCTATAGTTACCGGAAGTTGCAATTGCTTTATCCGGAAGAGAAACAATAGCTTCTAATTCAGAAGGAGTAATAGGTTCATTATCTTTTGGCTTGTTTATCCCAATCCTCCATGCCTTACCTTCTTTATTTACTCCTTTAGCAACCACCTCTCCGCCGATTTCTACCATATAGTTTTTACATCCCATTCTCTTTAAATAATCGCCTGCAACATCAACAGCATATCCTTTAGCAATGGCGCTAAAATCAAGCATTGTACGAGGGTCATCTTTTATAACATTATTATTTTCAATCTTTACTTTCTGATAGCCTACAAATTCCAATATGCTATCGATTAAAGGTTCAGTAACATTTTTTTTTGCCTTAAAACCAAATCCCCATGCATTAACAAGAGGAGCTACTGTTACGTCAAATGCACCTCCTGATATCACAGAAACCTCAATTGCTTTGTTGAATACCTTAGTGAAGTAATTGTCCAGCACTACATCTTCATTTCTGTTGACCTTCGATAATACTGATTCCTTATTGAATGTAGATACAGATCGATCCAGAATATTGAGCTCTTTTTCGATTCCATCTTTCAAATCATTGCCATCCGGACTTTCATAAGTAATGTGGTAAATTGTACCATAAATGAATCCTTCGTTTGAAATGTATTTACTATTGGCTTTCTTAGTATTGCAGGAAAATAATATTAGCATTACTAATATCGGGAAAGTAATTCTTATCATAGGTTCAATTGAGTATAATTAGATTCTGGTGTTTTTTATATGCTTTTTCTGATTCTTTGCATAGCTTCTTTTGCAGTCATTTCTCCCTGAATTACTTCAGTATAAAAAATTGGTATATCAGCATTTTTTTCACTAAGGACCCATGCACTGCTTTCATAATATCTATATGTGTTTAAGCCATATACGTTCTGAACATTATATGAGAAATTCTCAAACTGATCTGCGCCGAATGATACTCCTGTAAGATTTCCTTTTATTCCCGTTGGACATTTTGTATATCTAACCCACATTTCAGACATTGCCGGCGTATTCATGTCGAGCAGGAACTTGATTGCTTCTTCCTTATGAGGCGCATTCTTCAATACTGCCCACATTACCTGATATCCTCCTGGATATACTGATGTTTTATTGAAAACAGGAAACTCAGTCGGCATGCAGTTATGAATCTTTTCATCGTCTATTGCCAGCCA
>CAYXJA010000054.1:0-4657 GCA_964465425.1 uncultured Prolixibacteraceae bacterium
TTTAAAAATCTGAAAGATGGTGATTATAAGATTACTGTTAAAGATGAAAACGGAACTACAAGCACTTTCTTTACTGTAAAAGAAAAAAGATTTGTGAATAAAGACACTTTAGAGGTTAAGCCTTTTGTTTCAGTAGAGAATGATGTTGTAAAAATATCATATTTGAACCATGCTTTGAAAAATGTTGAATTCACTCTTGAAAATGAAGATGGAATTATTTACAACAAATCTTTAGGAAATGAATTCAGTATTAGTGCAGGGTTTGATATACGTAAACTTGCAAAGGGCGATTATGCTATAAAAATTTTAAATGGAGACAAAGAGTATAGTTACGCCTTTAACAAGTAATATGATGGAATTTAAAGAGTTTAAACCCAATGTCAACCCTGTCATTAAAGAATAAATGACAGGGTTTTTTTATTTAAAGAATTTAATTTTTCTTCAGCTAAAACTTTCTATCTGAGTATATTCTCCCAAGTAAATTTCTTTTGTTTCTAATCTTTTAATATTTAAGAGGAATTTCATTATAAGATAGAAGGTTGTTGATAATTAGTTTAAAAGTTAATAGCACGAATAGTACAATAAAACTCATTTTAGGGGTAATTTCGTAAGAAAAATTTGAAATGCCTTACCGTAGATTACCTAATACAGATAAAGCCCGGTTGCGTGCACTTAACGCAGCATTAAAAAAAACCATTTCTTCTGAAGACAATTCAGACATAGCTTGTTCGGAGGAGACAATAATTGCCCTTCAAGAGATAATTCCCAAATTTGAAAGTGCAGTAATAAATCTCGACTTTGCAAGAAAACAGCAGAATAATAAAAACAAGGAGTATCTTGAATTAAGCAGGAAGGCCAGATTATATATCTCTCATTTTATTCAGGTTTTAAATTTTTCTATTTTAAGAGGAGAAATGAAGATTGAGGTAAAAGATTTTTATTCTTTATCAAAGTACAACAACAATCTTCCGCCCTTGGCTACTGACAAAAACCTTATTGACTGGGGGAAAATTTTAATTGAAGGAGAACAGCAAAGAATTATGAAAGGTGGTAATCCGATATATAACCCTTCAATTGCGCTGGTAAAAGTCAATTACGAAAAGTTTATTGATTCCCACCGATTTCAGACAATACTGATAGCAAATACAAAAAGATTGGCCGGTACGGTTAACGATTTGCGTAAAGAAGCGGACAGGATTATTTTGGAAATATGGAATGAAGTTGAGAAATACTACGAAGGATTGTCTGATTCTGATAAGAGAGAACGTGCATCTGAATATGGTATTGTATACGTATGGAGGAAGAAAGAATTGCGTAAACTAAAGCAGCAAGAGGCAGTTGTTGAGAATATTATAACGGAGAATAAACTTATCAATCATGAAGATGTTCAAGCTGAATTTTTGTTAAATTCTTTAACTATTAAGCCATCATTGATTAAGGAACATAAAAAGATGATAATCAAAAAGCCAAGAGAAGAATCTCCGGTTTTGCATTCCCCTGTTCAGGCTGTACTGAATTTTTAATCTTATTTTATACCTGATTTTTAAGTCTTAGGTTTTTATCAACTTTGTGGAAAGCCCAAAATAAAAAAATTACGATGCACAAGCTGATCAGTGCAATAATCTGATATTCTGAATCAGTTCCTATTTTGTCCGGATCAATATTGATTATTCCTTTATTATAAAAATAATACGCAAAAACAGCAATTGTATTATTAATGAAATGGGCTATAACCGGGAACCATAAATTACCACTCCAGGCAAGCAGATATCCGAACGAAGCTCCCAGAATAAGCCTGGGGAAGAAGCCATAAAATTGAAGATGAAGTGCACTAAACAGAATTGCAGATATCCATATTCCCCAATGATAACTTTTAAACCATTCTGTAAATATGCGTTGAATTATACCTCTGAAAAGTAATTCTTCTCCAATTGCCGGAATTATTCCAATCATAAAAATGTTAACCAGTAATCCTGAAATCGAAGTCGTATTAATAAATAATTTAGTTATTTCACCGGCAGCATCTTCACTTTCTCTCATCCATTTTTCAACTCCTGAAAGAAATTCCGGCATTACCATTTTTGAGTTGAATTCTCCAATAACATTTATCAGCGGACTTGCTATTATGATAATAGAAGTTGCAAGAATAATGCCTTGTGGGTATGGCAATATATTTATCTTAAGATATTTAGGAATATTATTTCCAAATAAATAAGCAAGAAATATTGATGGTAAAATAAAGAGACCTATAGATTGAATTATCTGCAGATACTTTAGGAAATTAACATTTTCAGGACTAAATTCAGTATTCTTACTGGTAAGATATGCAAAGATATCAGTTCCAAAGAAAGGGATGGAAATGATAATACCAATAAACATTAAGGCTAGTAATGACAGTAAAGAGATAAAAGCCGTCATGGCTAATTTGTATGCCGGATGCAAATTAATGTATGATGATTTCAAACCAGTAATATTTAAAGTTATATCTAGTGTAAAAATATTTTTTTTATTTTAATGGTTTCAAACAAACTTATAAAAAATCGTTTCAAGTTTCGTGCTTTTGTAAATTTTTCTAATTTTGTTACTGGACTTAAATAATATCTTTTAAAAATATGGACGAAGAGGTGAGTTTGTTAATAGAAATGACAAAAGAATCAATGCAGTCAGCTATTGATCATCTTGACAAGGAATTAGTTCACATCAGGGCTGGTAAAGCATCTCCCAGAATGCTTGATAGTGTCATGGTAGATTACTATGGATCAATGACTCAGATCAGTAAAATATCGAGTATAACAACGCCTGACGCAAAGACTATTGTAGTTCAACCTTGGGAGAAGCAGATGATCGCTCCGATAGAAAAATCAATATTAAATGCAAATTTAGGCTTCAATCCTGATAATAATGGAGAAATAATACGTATTTTTATCCCGCCTTTAACTGAAGAGAGAAGAAAAGCTCTTTCAAAAGACGTAAACCGTGAAGGTGAAGCAGCTAAAGTAAGTATCAGAAATGCCAGAAAAGAGGCAAATGATCAACTGAAAAAGCTTATGAAAGATGGTCTTGCAGAAGATTTAGAGAAGATTACGGTTGACAAAGTTCAAAAAATGACAGATGATTTTTCTCGCAAAATTGATAGTTTAGTAGAGAAAAAGCATGTTGAAATAATGACAATTTAATTTATCTTACGATAAAGTTTGTGTTTTCATGGCTATTTAAAAAGAGCAATCCCTTTTGGATTGCTCTTATTTTTTTCTGGTAATTATATATTTTATCAACATTGCCAGTGAATCACGAGATTCGCTCTGAGGAAATTCATTTAACTTCTTAATAGCTTCATCGCAGTAGTAATTCATCTTTTCAGTGGCATATTCCAGACCTCCTTTTGCCCTCACCAATGAAATCAGCTCATTAACTTTTTCTTTTTGATTGTTTTTCCTTCGAACTATATTGATGATCTTTTGTTTTTCAATGAATGTTGAATTGTTTAAAACATGGATTAAGGGTAATGTTATCTTTTTCTCTTTGATATCATTCCCAATAGGTTTTCCAATAATGCCTTTGTCTTGATAATCAAAAATATCATCCCTTATTTGAAAAGCAAGACCGGCAAGAACTCCAATCTCTTTCATCTTATTCATTGTCTCAGGTTCGTCTTTCACTGAGTAAATTCCAATAGCCATACTTATACCAATAAGTGCAGCTGTTTTTTTTCTTATTAATTCAATATAAGTTTCTTCGTCAATGTCCAGTTTTCTGCTTTTTTGAAACTGAAGTATTTCTCCCTCTGCCATTTCTTTAACCGCAGTTGAAATTATATCCAACATTTCATACTCCTTCTCCTGAGTTGCAATTATCAACCCTTTGGCAAGCAAGTAATCCCCTGTTAAAACAGAAATCTTATTCTTCCATATTGCATTTATTGAAAACATTCCTCTTCTTTCATACGATTCATCTACGACATCGTCATGTACCAGTGAAGCCGAATGAAGGATTTCAATAGTAGAGGCAGCTAAAAAAGTTCTTCGGTTGATTTCACCATGCATTTTGGCAGATAGGAAAACAAATAAAGGTCTTATTTGCTTTCCTTTTGAACGAATCAGATAGTTTACAATTATGTTGAGGAGTTTAGTTTCAGTTTGTAGCGTTTCCTGAAAGAAACCTTCAAACTTCTTTAATTCTTTTTCAACTGGAATTCTTATCTGATCTAATGATGTCATTTTGGAAAATTCATATGTTCAAAAATAAAACAAAATATTACTATAAGGTGTGTTGCATAATTATTTTAGACAGAAAGTTAATATAAACAATAACAGCTTAAGAAAATAGTTCGTTTTTTTTATTAAGCTCCTCTTATCTAAATCTTATAAATGATATTGTTTAACAACATTGACTATTAAAAGTTTTTATTTTATAAAAAATAATAATTGTTCATAATGTTTTTGTTATGTACTTTTAAATTCTTATATATCTTGCTATTTTTGAGCCTGTTTAAATAAACCCTAATTTTATGATGACTGATTTACTACTAACCGAAGCACAATTAGTAAAAGCTTCAGACATGCTTAAAGCAATGTCACATCCAATACGTGTATCAATATTGTATCTTCTTAAAGATGGTGATAAAAAAACCGTTGGACAAATTCAGGAGTGTATAAAT
>CAYXJA010000054.1:4757-7343 GCA_964465425.1 uncultured Prolixibacteraceae bacterium
TATTACGATTTTGAAATGGCACACGCCCTTTGGAATTATGATGGATTATGTAAAAATGTCCATGGTCATTCTTACAAACTTCAAGTTACAGTTGTTGGCCAGCCAATAAATGATTCTTCATGTACAAAAGATGGGATGGTAATAGATTTCGGCGATTTAAAAAGAATTGTAAAAAATAATATTGTAGATGTTTTTGATCATTCTTTTGTAGTGAATAAAAAATCTCAGTTTGATGTAAAAGAAGAATCAAATCAAATGTACGAGAGAGTTCATATTGTTGATTTTCAACCAACATGTGAGAATATGGTATTACATTTTGTCAATATTATTAAACCTTTGCTTTCCGGTGGTATTGAACTTAAAAGCGTGAAGCTATATGAGACTGCTACATCTTTTGCCGAGTGGAATGCTGATGATAACCAAGTTTGATGGAAAATGAAATTTCAAAGGAAAAGAAACTTTTCTTGTTAGATGCTTATGCATTGATTTACCGATCATATTTTGCTTTTATAAAGAATCCCAGATACAATTCAAAAGGACTAAATACTTCTTCTATATTTGGATTTGTCAATACTTTGGAACAAGTCCTTAATTCTGAATCACCTTCTCATATTGCAGTTGTTTTTGATGTGCACGGAGATACATTCAGAAATAAAATGTTCCCCGAATACAAGGCCAACAGAGAGGCAATGCCTGAAGATATCAGAGCGTCTATTCCTCATATCAGAAATTTAATAGAAGCATATAATATCCCAATACTTGAGATGGAAGGCTATGAAGCAGATGATGTTATAGGAACTATTGCCGGAAAAGCATCAGCTGAGGGATTTGTTACTTATATGATGACTCCTGATAAAGATTATGCTCAATTGGTAGACGAAAATGTATTTATTTATAAACCTGCAAAGGGAGGAGATAAAGCTGAAACCTGGGGAATAGAAAAAGTTAAAGAGAACTTTGAAGTTGATAACCCTTCTCAGGTAATTGATGTGCTTGGACTTATGGGCGATGCTGCCGATAATGTACCGGGATGCCCGGGGGTAGGTCCTAAAACTGCAATGAAGCTTATTTCAGAATATGGCAGTATTGAAGGTGTATATCAAAATATTGACAAGCTTAAAGGAAAGCTAAAAGATAATCTTGAACAATATAAGGATCAGGTTCTTTTGTCCAGAGAACTTATAGTGATTGATAAAAATGTACCGGTTGAGATAGATTTTGAGAAAATGAAGTATACCGGATTTAATGAGAATACACTGCTTCCATTATTCCGGGAGTTGGAATTCAGATCCTTTTATGAGAAAAAATCTTCTCCGACTGTTGAAGTAAAGTTAGTTCAACAACAAGGAACGCTCTTCGATATGCAAGAGCCGGAAACAGGAACAAATATTTCTACATTGGATTCTATTTCTAAAGTGGAACATAGATATTTCAAAGTTGAAACAGACATTCAACGTGCAGAAGTTATAAAAGAAATTTTAAAAGCAGGCTGTTTTAGTTTTGATACTGAAACTACCGGGCTGGATCCTCATTCATCCGAACTTGTTTGTATTTCAATTTCCATTAAAGAACATGAAGCCTGGTGCATACTTCTTCCACAACAAAAAGATTTAGCTATTGAAGTTGTTAAAGAATTTGAACCGGTATTCGGGAATGAAAAGATTTTAAAAATCGGACAAAACCTAAAGTTCGATTTGATTATGCTTGAAAGGTATAATCTGAATGTAAAAGGTCCAATGTTTGACACATTAATAGCTCATTATTTAATACAACCTGAGCTTAAACACAACCTTGATTATCTTAGTGAATTATATTTCAATTATAAGAAAATTTCATACGAAGAACTGGTAGGAGGAAAAGGTCTGAATCAACGACCAATAAGAAGTATTGAAACTGATCGTTTAGTTGATTATGCTTGTGAAGATGCAGATTTTACCTATCGACTAAAGGATATCTTAGAGAAGGAGTTGAAAGATAACGACCTGATTTCACTTTTCAATGATATAGAGATGCCTTTAGTTCCTGTGCTTACTTCGATGGAATTGGCAGGGGTTAAGATGGATCCTACTGAATTGAATGCCTATGCAGGAGTATTAAGGGAACAATTGATTGAACTGGAAGGTGAAATATTCAAGCTGGCTGGTGAAGAATTTTTAATATCTTCTCCAAAACAACTTGGAATAATTCTTTTCGAAAAATTGAATATCGACCCCAATGTAAAAAAGACAAAAACTAAACAATATTCAACTAACGAGGAAATATTGGTGCGACTTGCAAAAAAACATCCGATAATTGATAAAATTCTTGAATACAGAGGGCTTAAAAAATTGCTCAATACTTATGTTGAAGCATTACCAAAGCTTATTAATCAATTTACAGGTAAAATTCATACTTCGTACAATCAGGCAATAACATCAACAGGACGTTTGAGCTCAGTAAATCCAAATCTTCAAAATATTCCTATCAGAGATGAAAATGGAAGAGAAATAAGAAAAGCTTTCATCCCTTCAGATAAAGGAATGAAATTTATTTCTGCCGACTATTCTCAGATTGAACTTAGAATAATGGCCTCTCTCAGTAATGATG
>CAYXJA010000054.1:7443-8917 GCA_964465425.1 uncultured Prolixibacteraceae bacterium
AAAACTTTGTTGGGCCGAAAACGTTATTTAGGTGATATCAACTCGACAAACTCTGTTGTTAGAGGAAACGCAGAAAGAAATGCTATAAATGCCCCGATACAAGGAACTGCAGCTGATATTATAAAAATAGCAATGATAAATATTTTTAATAGAATGGAATCTGAAAATTTAAAGTCAAAGATGATATTACAGGTACATGACGAATTAATTTTCGATGCTTATGAAAATGAATTAGAATATTTGAAATTGTTGGTAAAGCATGAAATGGAAAACGCTTTCAGGTTAGGTGTTTCGCTTACTGTTGATGTAGGAACAGGAAATAACTGGCTTGAAGCTCATTAAATATGTTGATTATGCAGGAAAGTATTCACACAGAAGAAGAATATAGAAGGGCGATAATGAGATTTCTGGAGATTTGCGATGCAGAACCGGGAACATCAGAATACGAAGAAGCTATGGAACTTACCAGAAAGATGGAAGTGTATGAAGATGATTCTTGTTCAGAGCAAAAAAATCTAAAATATTTAAATTAGTTTTTAATTATTGCATCGTTTAATTTAAAGTAAAAGATACTTCCGGAGTCTACTTCAGATTCAAACCAGATTTTACCATTCAGAAGTTCTGCAATTTCAAGACAGATCGACAAACCAAGACCAACTCCACCATGCTCTCTTGTAATTGAATCCTCAATTTGCCTGAATCTTTCAAATACTATTGATTGTTTATCCTTTGGAATACCAATGCCGGTATCCTTAACATAGAAAATTACAGAGTTTTCATCAATTGTACAGCCATATTCAATAGTTCCTTTTTCTGTGTATTTAATTGCATTATCAAAGAGATTAACCATAACCTGCATAAGTTTGGTCTTGTCTGATTTTATAATGATTGGTATCTCTGAATTATAATTATCATTGACAATCTTAATATGCTCTTTCTTTTCGTTGCTTATTTTAGTTCGAAGATATGGTTTTAAACTTTCGATGAAGTCAGATAAATTAAATTCTTCAAGATAAGTTCTTGATACTTTGGCCTGAAGTAATGCCAGATTGAAAACAGAATCAATGATGCTTAAAAGGTGATTCCCGCTATTGTTGATGATTTTTATCATTTCCATGATAACCGGAATTTCCATTGTTTCATCAATCAGACTGCTAAACCCTATTACTGCGTTTAAAGGTGTTCGCAATTCGTGACTCATTGTTGCAAGAAATGCTGATTTGAGCCTGTCACTTTCTTCAGCACGTTCCTTGGCAATTATGAGTTCTCTTTCAGCAATTTTCCTTTCAGTAATATCCCGTACAACGCATACAGCACCCCATTGATCTACATTTTTATAAGGTGCAATTGATAATTCTATTTCAATGATTATACCATCCCTTTTTTCTATTTCAAGTTCTATCGACTTGCCTGATGCTAATGGGCTAAATGGAATATCCACTACGTTGATAGGCAAATATTCATGATTTCTTCC
>CAYXJA010000055.1:0-8828 GCA_964465425.1 uncultured Prolixibacteraceae bacterium
AATGTGTTCCAGCAATTCAATTCCTTTATCCAGATTGCTGTTAAGTCCTTTAATCACAACATATGACCTTTCATTATCAGTTAAAACATCAAAAGAAAGACCGTACCTATAAAGCTCTTTTTGCAAATCCGGAGCACTGAATTTATCTGTCCCGATAAATTTAAGATAACCAACAGCCAGCTCTGTTTTCAGACTATGCCATTTTCCCAGATCGATAATGTAATAAAGTGAAAACAATTCGTTTGATTCATTTTTAATATAGTAGTAATCACAATCTTCTTTCAGCTTATCTTTCTTTATCCTCTCGTCGTAATTCACAAACACCGGATTTACATCAGAAGATTTCATACTTAAAAACTTCCCGGCAAAATCAGACTGAAGATCACGATTAACAGGAACAGCAGTGATTTCAGGTTTTTCAACCTTGACCAACTCTGAATTTTCACCTTGTCGTTTATATACAACAACATAATTTTCAGGAAGCATTTCATTAGCAAAGCGTACGATGTCTTCTTTTGTTAAAGATTCCAGAGTATCCATATAGCTCAAAGCTTTTGCCCTTGGCAGTTCATCGGTGAAATTCCCCATTAATTCAAAAGCCCTTCCGCTATTTTGTTCCTGGCGTTTAATACTTTGAAGTTTAAGATCGTTAATAACTGCTTGTATCAACCATTCGTCGAATTCGCCCTTTTTTATTTTTTGAATTTCACCCAACAACAAGTCTTTAACATCTTCAAGAGCTTGATTCTGAAGAGGAGCTGACTGCATGGCCAGAATCCCGTATTCCTTTAATGAATAATAAAATGAATAAGCATATAGCACCTTCTGTTTCTGAACAAGATCAATATCAATTAATCCTGCACGTTCATTGCTTAACAACATACTAATAACATCATAATAAGGCTGTTCCTGTGAACCAATTCCCGGTGTACGGAAAGCCAGCATTACATTTTCAGGTTCCGGTCCCGTTACTTCCTTACTAATTATATTACTTAGCGGACTTTCTACTATTTCAGGCTTTTCAGGTAATTCTTTATATTCAAGATCTCCAAAATATTTGTCAATCAATTTAATTGTTTCTTCATAAGAAATATCTCCGGAGATAGTTACAGCCAGATTGTTTGGAACATAATAAGTCTTGAAGAAGTTTTGAATATTAATCATTGACGGATTCTTTAAATGTTCAGGAAAACCAATGATATCCCTTCCATAAGGATGTTTTGGAAAGAGATTTTCCATCAAGACCTTAAATTGCCTTTCAGAATCTCTGTCCTGATACATGTTAAACTCTTCATAAACAGTTTCCAATTCAGTATGAAAAAGACGAAGAACAATACCATGAAACCGTTCGCTTTCAAGAATTGCCCATTTTTCCAGTTCATTGACCGGTACATCATTCAGGTATACTGTATATTCATAATTTGTACCGGCATTTGTACCTTTTGCCCCAATAGAAGACATAAGTTTATCATATTCATTAGTTGCAACATATTTGGCAGCTAACTGAGAAACACTATCTATTGATTTATAAATTTTCTTTTTTTCAAGAGGATCTGAAGCAGCTTTATGCTTCTCATACAATTGTTCAATTCCGGAAATAAGTTTGCTTTCCTCTTCCCAGTTTGTAGTCCCCATTTTAGCAGTACCCTTAAACATCATGTGTTCAAAGTAATGAGCCAAACCGGTTGTTTCAATGGGGTCTGATGTAGAGCCGGCACGTACGCCAATAAGGCACATTGCTCTTGGCTCATCAGAATTAGGAGAAAGATAAACTTTCAATCCATTTTTGAGAGTGTAAATACGGGTTTTAAGAGGGTCATTACTAACCTGTTCGTAAGAATAACCATTTTTATCGGTTTTTTTTAAAGTTTTGTATTTCACTGAAGAAGTACAGGCACTTAATGCAAAAATCGCAAGCAAGCCTATTAGAATACTTTTCATTACAGAGATGTTGAATTGAGGATTAAATATTATTAATAATGAAGAATTTATCAGCCCTCAATTTAACAAAAGAAAAAGAAAAATCCTATAGAATAGATCTTAAATTATTTCTTTTAATGATTCTAAGACTTCTTCAGTAGATATATCGTGGTCGAAATTGTATATTACATCCGCTTCCATATACCACTCGTTTCTTTTTGAAAGTGTTTCAGCGATAAATGCAATAAGCTCATCTTTCGATTTGCCTTTGATAAGTGGTCTTTCGGTTTTGGAATTCATCAATCGTTCAGCTATAATACGTGAGCTGCCGTTAAGATACAATGAGATACCTGTCTTTTTAATTAGTTCCATATTATCAAAAAAGCATGGAGCCCCTCCTCCGGTAGCAATTACAACATTTTCAAATTCGGATACTTCATGCAGGGCTTTCCTTTCGGCTCGTCTGAAACCATCTTCTCCTTCAGAAGCAAATATCTCAGGTATAGTTTTATAATTCCTTTTTTCGATGTAAGAATCAAGGTCAATAAACTGTAATTTAAGAGCTTTGGCTAATCCTTTCCCGACAGTCGATTTACCACTGCCCATATATCCTATCAGGTAAATTCTCATATTTCTTAAAACAGTGACATTTGATTTGGATTCTCGTCTTCATGGTTAGTGCCTCGATCGATTTCAAAAGGAACATCGTCTACATCGATGCTTTGAATATTCTCTTCTTCCTCTAATACAGGTTCATGATCAGTCTCATCCTTAACTACCGGTTCAATTTCCTTAATATTTTTAACCTGAAAATTAGTAAGGCGTTTTCCTTTAGCTTTATATGATTTCACACCAATAAATTCAGCCACTTCCACTATTTCATTTTCACGTTCTTTATTTTTTCCTCCAAATTCAATTTCAAAACGAGGATAGTGCACCCAGGTAATACTAATCAATTTGTTATCAGGTGTTTCTCCAATGAAATTCTGAGGTTTGGCAACAGGTAAGTCAGGCTCTATCTGGAAACGTTTAACGTAGTAGAATCCTTGTTCATTATCCCAATAAACAACCGACATTGTCTTATCAGGATTGAACTTTTCAACAACTAAGATATCACCGTTAAAGTGATTTTCAAGGTCAAAATTGTATAATTCAAATTCTCCATTCTTATAAATCACAAGAATCTTGTCATCACCCAGAAACTCTCCAAGATAATCTCCCCTGTTATCAGCATTTAACCTTTTAACATCAGGATCAAACCATATTTTCCTTCCGCCCAATGTTGAAAGTCCTTTTTCTTTTAAGATTATCTTATGTACATCGTTCTTAGTGACAACATTCCCCATTGATTGGCGTCCTTTTATGGCAAGTTCACTTAAATCAACTTCAAAAATCAATTTTTTCAGGCGGGGTTTAGGTTTAAGAGTAACCCTTAAAACTTCAGCTTCACCATTTGGATTTGCACTGAAATAAACAATTTTTGAGCCTGCAGTTCCCTGGGTAATATCATATTCTTTGTCGCGGGTAACTCCGGTGACTGCAAATCTTTTCATATAAGTTGCCCCGGCTTTTCCATCCCGGTATACTACATTGTAGATAGTTCGTGTATCATCTTTTTTAAATACTGAGAGGTACTGAATATTTTTACCAATAAAGGCCTTTTCAGACACTTTTGTTACAAAATAGGTTCCATCCTTTCGGAACACAATTATTTCATCCATATCAGAGCAATCGCAAAGGTATTCAGCCTTTTTAAGCCCTGTACCCATGAAACCTTCTTCATAATCGACATAAAGCTTTTCATTAGCAACAACAACCTTGCTGGCTACAATATTTTCAAAACTGCGAATCTCGGTTTTACGGTTTCTGTTTACTCCGTATTTGCTTTTTATTCTTTTATAATATTCAATAGTGTAGGGAATAATATTTTCAATATTTGAATTTATTTCTGTTATTTCATCCTCAATTGATAGAATATATTCATCAGCTTTTTCTTTATTAAACTTCAGAATACGACCCATTTTTATTTCAAGCAGCTTAAGGATATCGTCAGAAGTAATTTCTCGTTTAAAAATAGGTTTCCATGGAGTAAGTCTGAAATCGATATGAGCTATTGCCTCTTCAATATTTTTACTTTCTTCAAACTCCTTATCCTTATATATCTTTTCTTCGATAAATATTTTTTCAAGATTAGTAAAGTGCCACATTTCTTCAAGCTCAGACTTCCGTATTTCCAGCTCAAGCTTAAGCAGCTCAACAGTTTGCTCGGTATTCTTTCTAAGAATTTCGCTTACGCCAACAAAATGAGGTTTATCATCTTCAATAATACAGGCATTTGGAGAAACCGGAATTTCGCAATCAGTGAAGGCATAAAGTGCATCAATGGTTTTATCGCTTGAAACTCCGGGAGCTAATTGAATAATAATTTCAACATTTTCTGCTGTGTTATCATCAATACGCTTAATTTTTATTTTGCCTTTTTCATTGGCTTTAATTACTGATTCAATTAAGGAAGTCGTATTTCTCCCAAATGGTATTTCAGTAATAACAAGAGTCTTGCCATCAATTTTATCAATCTTAGCTCTTATTCTTACACTTCCTGTTCTTTGTCCATCAGAATATTTTGAAACGTCAATCATTCCACCTGTCGGGAAGTCAGGAAAAATTTCAAAAGGCTTTCCCTTAAGATGCAGGATTGAAGCGTCGATAAGTTCATTAAAGTTATGAGGAAGAATTTTTGAAGACAAGCCAACTGCAATACCTTCAACACCCTGGGCAAGTAATAAAGGAAATTTAACCGGCAAGGTTACCGGTTCCTTTTTACGTCCGTCATATGATAACTGCCATTTGGTCGTCTTTGGATTGAAAACTACTTCCAGAGCGAATTTCGATAATCTAGCTTCAATATAACGGGGAGCTGCGGCACCATCTCCTGTATGAATATTTCCCCAGTTTCCCTGCGTTTCTACAAGAAGGTCTTTTTGTCCAAGCTGAACCAAAGCATCACCAATTGAAGCGTCACCATGAGGATGATACTGCATGGTTTGACCAATGATATTGGCTACTTTATTGAAACGCCCGTCATCCATTTCTTTCATGGCGTGCATTATTCTTCTTTGTACAGGTTTAAACCCGTCATTGACATATGGCACAGCCCTTTCAAGAATTACATAAGAAGCATAATCAAGAAACCATGTCTGAAACATACCTGAAAGATGTTTTAATTCAAACTTCTCAGGGCCGGGAGTAATATCTTCCGGTAAACCGGTATTTATTTCTTCAATATCCATTTTTAAATGCAGTTAGAATAACAGGTAGGGATTAGATTTTTTTAATTCAGCTCATCTTTTTCAATATAAAGATTCTCTATGATAAAATCCTGACGTTCAGGAGTATTTTTACCCATATAATATTCAAGAAGCTGTTTAACGGAGTCACCCTTATGCAATGTTACAGGTTCCAGTTTTATGTTCTCCCCTATAAACACCTTAAATTCGTCAGGTGAAATTTCCCCTAACCCTTTAAACCTTGTAATTTCAGGTTTTGGACCCAGTTTTTTAATCGCATCTTGTTTTTCCTCATCAGAGTAACAGTAATATGTTTTTTTCTTATTCCTGACCCTAAAAAGAGGTGTTTGAAGGATATAAACGTGTCCCTTCCTTATTAGCTCAGGAAAAAATTGAAGAAAGAACGTAAGTAATAGCAATCTGATGTGCATACCATCAACGTCGGCATCAGTAGATATAATAACTTTATTATATCTCAAATCATCCAAACCTTCCTCAATATCAAGAGCCGCTTGTAAAAGATTAAACTCTTCGTTTTCATACACAATTTTTTTAGTTAATCCGTATGAATTTAGAGGTTTACCCCTCAAACTAAAAACAGCCTGAGTATTTACATCCCTGCTTTTTGTTATTGATCCGCTTGCTGAATCACCTTCAGTAATAAAAAGACAACTTTCTTCTTTACGATTATCATTTGTATTATAATGTATTCTGCAATCTCTAAGCTTCTTGTTATGAAGATTAGATTTCTTTGCTCTTTGTTTAGCTAATTGCTTTATTCCGGATATTGCTTTTCTTTCCCTCTCTGACTCCTGAATACGTCTCAAAAGAACTTCTGCTACATCCTGGTTTTTATGCAGGTAGTTATCTAATTCTTTCTGGACAAAGTTCATTACAAAATTTCTGACTGAAGGGCCATCCGGAGCAATATCACGTGATCCGAGCTTTGTCTTAGTTTGAGATTCAAATACAGGTTCTTCAACTTTTATGCTTATTGCAGCAATAATAGATGCCCTGATATCAGAGGCGTCAAAATCCTTTTTATAAAAATCACGAATTGTTTTTACAATCGCTTCCCTGAAAGCTACAAGATGGGTTCCTCCTTGCGTAGTATGCTGGCCATTTACAAAAGAATAATAATCTTCGCCATATTGATTGCCATGTGTAATCGCCAGTTCTATATCCTCTCCTTTAAGGTGAATTACAGGATATAAGGGATCACTATCCATATATTCAGTAAGCAAGTCTAGCAATCCGTTTTTAGATTGAAACTTTTCACCATTAAATTCAATAATAAGACCTGAATTGAGGAAAGTATAATTTTTCATCATTGCAGAAACGTAATCATTGATAAAATGATAATTTCTGAATATTGCATCATCAGGTCTGAATAAAACTGAAGTACCATTTGGATGATCAGTCTTAACTATGTCCTTTTCTTCAACAATCAAACCTTTGCTGAACTCAACCTCTTTGACTTCACCTTCTCTGATAGATTTTATAATGAAGTTTGAGGATAGAGCATTGACAGCTTTAATCCCCACACCATTGAGTCCGACAGATTTTTTAAATACTTTAGAATCATATTTTGCTCCGGTATTCATTTTTGATGCAACATCCAAAAGCTTTCCTAAAGGGATGCCTCTTCCATAATCGCGAATATAAACCTGACCTTCATTGATGTTCACTACAATCTTTCTCCCGTTGCCCATCATGAACTCGTCTATCGAGTTGTCGAGGACCTCTTTAAGAAGTACATATATCCCATCATCTGATTGGGAGCCATCTCCCAGCTTGCCGATATACATTCCCGGACGGCGGCGTATGTGTTCCTGCCAGTCAAGGGTTTTTATGGAGTCTTCATTATAATTTGCCTGTTCCTGCATGTTTATAAACAAATTTTCACAAATATACCAAAAAGCAATTTTTAATCTTAAACCTTTTATCAACAGCAATGGCTTTCTTGTAGTTAATAACTTAAAAAACAAGCCTGATGTTTAAGTATAATATAGCAGAATAAAAAAAGGCACCTGATTGCTCAGGTGCCTTACTAACTGATTAGAAACTCAATAATACAGATTAACAATCTGCTTTCTTTTTACAAAGCTGTATATTGTTGTAGGTGGCCTTCACTAAGGTCAAGTTCTCTTTGAGGCAGTTGCTGAAATTCATGCTTTCCTTTGATAAAATCAATAGGTGTACCATCATAAGTTTGTTTAAGAAGGTCAGCTGCAATATTCCATCTGACAATATCATACATACGATGTCCTTCACCGGCAAATTCCAATCTTCTTTCAAGTATAATATCATTAAGAGAAACAGAAGTCAACGCTGCAGGTAGTCCTGAAGTGCCACAATTACGTGCTCTTTCTCTCACTTTATTTACATAAGCCAGTGCTTTTGCATTATCTCCAAGCATTAATGAAGCTTCAGCGGCCATAAGATATACATCAGAATAACGAATAAGTTTCACATTACTTGGTGCATGCATCCATTCAGCTGATACATCAATATATTCTTCTGCTGAACATTCCCATTTCTTCTGATATGTTTTAGTTACACTATGGCTATAAGAAGGTTTGAATCTTTTTCCACCGGCTATTTCAATCCAGCTAGTATCTCCTTCAAATGACAAAGTAGTTTCTCTACGGATATCACCATCTCCGAAAAGATTAATAAGTTCAGGATTTGGAAGTCCTAATCCCCAATAGTTTGTTTGTGCTTCTTTACCACTATCATCTATATAGTAACGGGCTGTACTCCATTTTGCTAAAGCATGACCACGGGCACCTGCATTTCCTAAACCTTCCTGTAGGCAAGAAATTTCAAATACTGTTTCAGGAGAATAGTCACCCTGGGAAGTGAAAATATAACGATATCCATTTGTTTTAGAACTTCTCCATGTTTCGTATGTTTCACCTTCAATTCCAACAAGTTTATATTTACCTGAATTCATTACTTGTTCGCAATATGTTACAACATCTGCCCAACGTTCTGTACAACGATCAAACCTTGCATCCTTACCTTTATAATTTTTTGCATAAGAAGATTCAAAAAGACACATTTTTGCAAGTAAAGCCTGAGCTGCACCTTTTGTTGCACGCCCATCTTCTCCGTTCCATCCTCCTCTTTCAGGAAGAACAGCTATTGCATCTTTACAATCCTGTTCAATCAGATTATAAATATCCTTTAGATTTGATCTTCCCATAGAATATTCACTTGGGCCTAATATATGATCTACCATTGGTACTTCACCAAAAACAATAGTCAGGTAAAAGTGAGCTAAAGCTCTGATAAATTTAGCTTCACCAATCCTTTTGTTAAGTAAGTCAATATCTACATCGGGATCCGTTTCAGCAATACTTGGCAATCTTGTTATTGCAATGTTAGCAAAGTTAATATGACGATAAAGAGTTCCATAGACATTAGAAAGTTTGCCATCTGTAGCTTCCAGAACAAGCCTGTTATTGTTCTCCTGATCAGGAACTTCATTTACGAAGTCACCTCCGGCTTCAGCGTCGTCAGATGCAATATCTCCAAAACCCATAATAATGCCATTGTCCCAAGCACCAACATTATTAAACTGTGAATAGCAAGCAATTATTGCCTGATCGGCATGAG
>CAYXJA010000056.1:0-2878 GCA_964465425.1 uncultured Prolixibacteraceae bacterium
GAATAGCATCGCCATTATATACTTTCATGTTGTTAGCATTATAAAGGAATTCATTAGTTATACCACCTTTTTTCCAGTTACCACGATAAACAGTTGTAAATGTGCCATCATATCTTGAGTCATTTGTTTTATCAGCAAATGTATTAGTAATGACCTCGATAGTAGGGCACATACGAGTCCATGGACGACCAAGATGTTGTTCTGCTTCTCTTTGTACTGAGGAAGCCAGTGTTGCAGCTTCGTTCCAGTCAGTTTTTGAACTTGTTATGGCAGTATAATTCCACTGCATCATCCAACCTGCAAAATTATCAGGAGCACCACCGCTACCATAGGTTAAGCTACCGCCATTATAAAGTTCACTTGCCTGAGTATGATCAGCATAGAGCACAATTTCACTATTGCGGTCGTTTTTGCCCACATTGACATCATAGAATGTAGGTTGTAAACTGAATGATCCCGGGTTATCAATTGCATAAACTGCCAAATCATAAGCTGCCTGATAATACCATTTAGCATCATGTCCATTAGGATCTACTCTGCTGACTTCAGGGTATGTTGGAATATTGTTTGGATTTTCAAGCCACCAGGCATATGTTAGATAAGATTTTGCAAGATATAACCGGGCTGCAGTTTTTGTAAGTCCCCCAGTAACGCGACCTTTTTCCGGAAGGTTTTCGATTGCATTTAATAAATCAGGGAATATGGCCTTAGTATATACTTCGGGAACTGATTTTCTTACAGATACTCTTGAAGTAGTAGTATTGAATTTAAACTCACCAGCACCAAGATCCAGAGGTACTCCTCCAAATGTCTGAACTAAATTAAAATAATCAAAAGCACGAAAAAATCTTGCTTCAGCAATAAGGTCGATAGTTATACCTTCGACTTCAGGACCAAATTCTATAACACCGTTGGCAGTATTAATATTGGTGAAAGACTCGCCCCAAATTACATCAGAACGACTGCTTGATGCATCAAGTGAACCTACACCTGAAAGGTCGTGGTCTTTAAAGTTATTATCTGCACTCTGCGCATATGTTGCTTCGTCAGTACCTGTCTGGCATTGACTGTAAAAATATGCTTGACCATAAATGTATCTTAGGTGTGAGTAAAAAGATGTAATGGCGCCATTAATACCATTTTTGGTTTTAAAGTAATCCGGAGTATAAATATTTCGTGGCTGTTCTTCCAGAATATCTGAGCAAGCCACCAGAAACAGCGCAATTAGTGCTGTTCCAATAACAGATTTAATATGTGTACGTTTCATTATAGACTTATTTTTAGAATGTCAAATTAATACCAAACAAGTAGTTACGAGTTGAAGGATTGTTAGTTCCTATTGTAAGAAGTCTCCTGAGATTATAACTATATGAAACTGCGGCATTCTCATTTCCATAAGAGTTAGTTTCAGGATCCATTCCTGATTCTGTATGATAAGGCGAGAACATAACAAGAGGATTTTGAAGTGAGAAATAAATTCTCAAATCTTGAATACCAGCTTTTTTCATAAGCTTTCTGTCGAAATTATAACCAAGAGTAATAGCCTTAATTTTCAAGTAAGAAGCATCGAAATATCCAAGTGTACTACCATATTTTGGATTATCACTTGATTGAACGCCACCTGGTTTTGGATATTTTGCATCGGTATTTTCAGGTGTCCAGTAATCAACTTTTACGTTATTATTTGCTCTGGCATTCAAATTATTAAGGTAACTGCCTGATCCATATAAAGTACTGTTAAGGATGCCACCTGATTTGAATGTGCCGATAATATTAAGGTCTATTCCTTTATAAGCAACACGTGTATTGAATCCTCCCTGGAAGTTTGGTTCAATGTTTATGATTTGTCTGTCACTTGCATCAATTTTACGTGCAGGAGTTCCATCTTCTTTATATTCACCTGTATATTTTACTTTAATCATACCAACATTACCTCCCGGCTCAAGAACATCAAGATAAGGGTCACCTTCTTGCCATAAACCTATTTTTTCATAATCATAAATTACATCGATGGGAGATCCAACAAACCACCAGTTGTTTTCATCCTTTAGCTGACCTGATGCAAGCGAAATGAGTTCGTTGTGGTTAGTGTACATGTTAACACCTGCTTCCCATGTCCAACCGTCAACATCATCAATAATGACTCCATTGAGGGTAAGTTCTATTCCTTTATTCTGAGTTTCTCCAATATTGGCCATGTAACTGCCAACTCCGGATGAACCAGGCATGCTTAAACTTAAAAGTACGTCACTGGTATTCTGTATGTAATATTCAACAGTACCTGATAAGCGGTTGTTAAATAAGCCAAAATCGAGACCAAAGTTATATGTTGTAGAAAATTCCCAACCAAGATTTGGGTTAGGAAGCTCAGATACATAGTAACCGGTAGAATAAGCTGTTCCGAAATTATATGGCCGTGTGTTTAAGAGTCCAAGTGTTTTGTATGGGTCAACAGATTGATTGGATGTCTGGCCATAACCAACACGAAGCTTGAGAAGGTCAATAGATTCAATGTCTTTCATGAATCCTTCATTTTTGATATTCCATCCTGCAGAAACTGCCGGATATGAATGCCATTTTTGGCCATCAGCAAGACGGGAAGATGCATCAGAGCGATATGAAACGCTTAGCATGTAACGATTATCATATGAGTACATTATACGACCCATATAAGACATAAGACCACTCACGCTGTATCCCTGATAATTTGGATTTACAGTTATGTCTGTACTTGCAGCCCGCCCAATGTTATAAAACTGAAAATAATCAGCAGGGATATTCTTTGCTGACATATTTGAACTGTTATAAGAGTTTTGTTCTGCTGAATAAAGTGCAACAACATTCAAGTTGTGCTTTTCAGCAAATGTACGATCGTACG
>CAYXJA010000056.1:2978-8671 GCA_964465425.1 uncultured Prolixibacteraceae bacterium
GAATAAAGTGCAACAACATTCAAGTTGTGCTTTTCAGCAAATGTACGATCGTACGATAAAATATTTTCAACTGTCCAGTATGTATTAATTGAATTAGAAATTGAAGCAGTAGAAGGATTTGTGGGAGTTCCGCTGAAAACACCTTCACCGGTATAGCTTCCATCATTTGTCATTCTGAAGTTTAATCCAAGATTGAGACGGTATTTTAACCCTTCAATTCCAGGGATTTTAACTTCAGCATAAACATTATTGTATGAACCTAATGCTTTTCTAAGGTCGATATATTTATCGCCTAGTCCTTCAAGTCTTTCTCGTGTCCATACCCATTGTGCACCGGATGTCTGAAGGAGATACGTTTTTTTGAGCGAGCCATCTTCATTATACGGATCAACAAGCGGAGAAGCAATCAGGGAGTTAAAAATAGCACCCAGATTGTTGCCGTTAGTTAAAGAATAGTTGGTATTTGAAGAGAAGCCTAATCTGATATATTCACCAATTTGTTGATCGAGATTGCTACGTAATGAAAAACGTGTGAAGTCTTGAAGAGGTACTACTGCTTCTTCCCGAAAGTAACCAATCCCAAAACTATAATTGCTGGATTCTGTTCCTCCGGTTAAATTTATATCATGGTTTGTTACCATACCCGGTTTATAAAGAAGATCTTGCCAGTCGGTATTATTTTCATCCGATTCGTCAAGAGTATTTTTGTATTGACCTGAAGCAGCACGAAGAGCAGCAAACTCAGGACCACTCATCATAGGATATTTAGCAAAAATGTCTTTTACTCCATAATAACCACTGTATGTAAGGTTTGCCTTTTGACCGGCCTTTCCTTTGTTAGTAGAAATCATTATAACACCGTTAGCACCCCTTGAACCATAAATTGCAGTTGCTGAGGCATCTTTTAAAATATCAATACTTTTAATAGTGTTCGGATCTATATCACTTATATTTCCGGCAAATGGTATTCCATCCAGAACAACCAACGGATCGTTGCTGGCATTAAGGGATCTGGTACCACGAATGCGAATTTGCATACTAGCACCCGGCTTAGTGGATGTCTGATCCATTTGTACCCCTGAAATACGTCCTTGTAAAGCCTGAGTAATGTTTGATGAAGCAACACTGCGCATTTCATCACCTTTTATTGATGCCACAGAACCTGTAACTGCCTCTTTTCTTTGAGTACCGTAGCCAACTACAACTACTTCATCAAGGTCTGAAATTTCAGGTTGAAGAATTACATCAATAAGTGATCGCCCTGATATTGCAATCTCCTGTGGTAACATACCCACAAAAGAAAATACCAAAACACCATTAGCAGGGGCTTCTTTGAATGAATATACACCATCCTGATCTGATATTGTACCTTGCGTTGTGCCCTTAAGTACAATAGTAGCCCCCGGAACGGGAGCTCCTGTTACGTCTTTGACAGTTCCTTTAACCAAGGAAGACTGACCAAAGCTCCATAGAGAGAAAAATAATAGTGGAACAATTAATAATACCACATTAAGCAATCGTTTACTTTTCATTTTTTAGATTTCATTAAATTGTTAATATGAGTTAAACCAGATTATGACAAGGCATTTTATATTAATTAGCCCTTGTCATGTGATTTATAAAAACGGGTTCTTATCACTTACAAAAGTTGCTTTTTAAGATCTGATTGATTTGTAATTTTGAATCAAATGCTTTAGATTTTATAACCTGATAAATAAACATCAGATTATTTTATTTTTGTAAAAAAGAGGTAATGGATTGGTAATTAGTGATATTTATAGAAATGGAGTGTTGTGAGAGAGAATTCTTTATTCAAATAGCTTGCTGAGCGATTCTTTTTCTTCAGGGTCGTTATATTTATTTATGAATTCGGTAGGAGCCATACCAAAATATTCTTTAAAATTATTCGAAAAGTAGGAATGAGAGGAAAAACCAACTTTATATGCAACATCCGAAATATTGACTTTGTTATTTATTAAAAGATATGCAGCTTGTTTTAGCCTTATTGATCTTATTAAATTATTTGGAGAAATATTAATATTCTCTTTTAATTTACGATTCAAGTGTACCCTGCTTAAACCAACTTCCCGACTAAGGTCATCTATATTGAATTCAGGGTTCTCAATATTTTTACGAATTGACTCAATGACTTTTGTTATAAGTCTGCTATCAGGTGAATTGATTTGAAGTTCTTCAAAGTCATTATGAAAATTAGATCGATATTTATTTTTTATTGTGTCACGAGTTTTAATAGTTTGCGCAATACTACTCTTTAAAAGTTCTAGATTGATTGGTTTTGTAATATATTGATCAGCTCCATGTTCAAAACATATTTGTTTGCTTTCCTCTCCTGTTTGCGATGTGAGAATTATTATAGGGATATGATTTGTTTCAGGATTTTGCCTTATCTTGTTACATAAAGAAAGCCCATCAATATCTGGCATAAGCAAATCTGTTATTACTGCATCCGGTATTGTCGTTGAGATCTGTTTCCAGGCATCTCTGGCATCAGTAAACGATTCAACTGAATATTTATCCGAAAGTTCCATCCTGATGTATCTGCAAAGGTCAGCATCATCATCTATAAAAACTATTGAACGAGTTAATCTTTTATTTTTCTGAGATTCATTTATATCAAAATTTTCTGAGAGTCCAATTAATTCTGATATATCATTATAATTATCAATAGTAACTACATTCTTAGAATCTTTGTTATTTGACTTATCAATTTCATCCGGAGACAGGTGTTTGTTGCCAAGGGGTAAATAAATTGAAAAAATGACTCCATTCTCGGTATTGTCTGCTCTAATTTTACCCTTATGCAAATCAACAATCATCTTAGCAAGGTAAAGGCCAATGCCGCTTCCATTATTTTTATTATTTCTGCTTTGATAAAATCGATCAAATATTTTTTCTAAATCAGATTCTTCAACTTTAGGACCTGAATTTTCTATGCATAATTTAATCCACTCTATATGAGTATTGTTTTTTTCAGTTACAGTTTCATTTATCATGTCAAGACTTACCATAACGTAACCATTATCAGGAGTAAATTTAAAAGCATTGGAGAGAATATTGAAAAGTACTTTGTCTAAGTCAACATTATCTACCCAAACATCAAGTGTTTCTATATTTGTAACTAATCTGAAATCTATATTTCTCATTATTGCTAATTGATCAAAAGACTTCATTATATCACGGATGAAGTAAACTATGTCAATTTTTGAGAAGTGAAGTTTATATTGCTGATTATCAATCTTTCTTACATCTATTAATTGATTTAACAAACGAAGTATTCTGAGTATATTTCTATAAATAAGGTTAAACATTTCTTTTTTTCTCTGGTCTGTTTCAGAGTCTCTCATCGATTTAAGAGGGGTCATTACTAAGGTGAAAGGTGTTCTTATTTCATGTGTGAGGTTAGTGAACATACTTAGCTTCATCTCTTTCTTTTCAGACTCAAGGCGTTCTTTTATTCTTATTCTTCTCCTTAAAATAATATTCAAAATCTCCCAAATAGAAAACATAAATAAAGTGAGATATATAAAGTAGGCCCACCATGACTTAAACCAGGGAGGTAAAATTTGAATTTTGATTTTATTTGAAACAACACTATGTTCATCTTTACGACCTTCAAAAAAGGCCTTTACATGTAATACGTAAGAGCCTTCAGGAAGATTTGTATATGTTGCTGTTCTATTGTTGAATCCCGTATTGCGCCATTCTTTTTCAAAGCCTTCAAGCATATAGCTATAAACAACTTTCTGGGGATTACTATATTCAAGGACTCCAAACTCTACTGAAAAAACATTCTCCTTTTTTTTAAGAGTTATTTTTTCTGCCTGTGAAATGTGTTTATCTAAAATATTATTACCTCCTAAAGATACATCATATGTAATATTGTTGTTTAGTACTTTTAACCCGGTGAAATATAACTTTGATAATAATTTTTCCTCATCATTGATCTTATACGGATAGAAAGTACTTATACCATTTATCCCTCCAAAAAACAACTTACCATCTTCATTTTTATATGCTGCTTTCGACCTGAATTCGTTATCTTGCAATCCATCATGTATATAGAAATTCCGAAAGGTTTTATCCTCTGGATTAAAAAGTGATAAACCATTAATAGTACTTATCCAAATTTTACCATTATTATCCTGCAGAATGGCACAAATTAGATTTGAAGGTAATCCATCATCTTTAGTATAATGGGCAAGGCGATTATTATCTTTATCGAAATGATAAAGTCCCTCGGGAGAACCAAACCACATCGATCCATTTTTGCCAATAAAAGATGTTGAAATAGTAATACCCTTCATTTTAGAAGTAATATTAATTTGTTCTTCTTTCCTGGTTTTTATGTTCAAGCATCTTACACCCTCGGAGTTCCCAATCCATAATAATCCGGAATTATCTGTAAATAATGAGTTTATCCACCCTGACATTCCCGGACAATTAATAGATTCAATTTTTTTCTCATTTATAGATAACACTTTAACACCATGTCCTAGTGTTCCAAAGTATATCTGATTATTATTTGGATCATATGCTGTACATATTACTTTTTGGAGTTCTATATCACTGCTGAAATTTTGGAATCCATAATTAGAACTATAAGTAACAATACCACCCATATATGTTGAAATCCATATTGTTCCATTTTTGTCATAAGTTAGAGTTAAAACGGCATTATTGTGTAAGGGAGTATTGTCTTTAGTGAATCTGGCTTTTTTGCCATCTTTTGTAACTAAAAAAAGCCCACCACCATCTGTTCCAACCCATAAGTCTCCGTTTTTACTCTGTTTCACTGAAGTGACACATGCAATATTAGAACTCATGGAACCACTTTTGTCGGTAAGTTTTAAATATTCAAAATTGTTTGAAAGGTTCGGTATTAATAAAAGACCCTTTTGAAATATTCCTGCCCAAATATTACCTTGCTTGTCCTGAATTATTGAATGAACCTTACAGTTTTCCAAATCAATTGGAGCGTATTGTAAGTCAGGCATTATAATTTCTTCTTTATACCTGTCAAATATTCTAAGTCCATAATCTTCTGATCCTACCCAAATAGTTTGATTTGTTCCTCTGTCTTTTTTCTTTTCAGCAAGCAATACCCTGATACGTATTCCGTGTGGATTGTTGCCTTTGGGTTTTCTTATTTTTTGAAGTTTATTGTCGTAAATTAATACCCCATGATTAAATGTCCCTATTAGAATATTATTGGTAATAGGGTCTTCAGTTAACGATGAAACTATTATTTTACTCTTTAACTCGTTTAGGTCTTGATCCCAGTTTAGGCTTTGTGTTTTTTTTGACTCTAAATCAATTCTAAAAAAGAAACCTTGTTCAGAATATGACCATAAAATATTATTTGAATCGATGAATATGTTACCAGGATAAATTATTCCAGATACTTTATTAAATGTTTCAGTTGTTTTCTGGTCAAAACTCCTGTCTGAAGTGTTGTAAAATAGTATTCCTAATCCGGAGACAGATACTAAAACTTTTTCTTGTTTTTTACTTTCTGTTATTGATGAAATATATGGAATACCTGAAAATGAATTATAATTAATGGGGACATCAAAAAACGTATTATTCTCACGGTTGAATATTTGTAATCCATTAGAAGTGCCAACCCATGTACATCCCTTGCTGTCTGTAAATATTGTTTTTACCAGATCATT
>CAYXJA010000057.1:0-1754 GCA_964465425.1 uncultured Prolixibacteraceae bacterium
TATTTCAATGTTTCAATGAGCCAGAAGTTTAATTATAACAGACTTGATAAAAAGGGTTTAGTATTTGGACTTGGAATTATGGAGGATCTCAGTTATGTCATCTATCATAAATTGACTTTTAATTTAGGTTTAACGTTGAACTGCGCCTATAAGTTTTAAATGAAATATTTCTTTTTAATATTGAGTATTCTGGTTGTTTGTAGTTCTTATGCTCAGAAAGCTAAGATATCAGGAATAATTACAGACAAAAAATCAGGTGAAACACTTGTAGGAGCATCTATTGTTGTAAAAGGAAATCATTACAGGGGTGCAACAACTGACGCCAATGGTTTCTTCAGTATTCCCGGTTTGCCGAACGAAAATATACTTATAGAGTTTTCATATATAGGATATAAGCCTGTTGTAAAAACTTTTGATTTTAAAGTAGTTAATACCCATTTCGCAGAAATACATCTTGAAGAATCAGAAGTAATGCTTGATCAGGTAAATGTAATTGAATCAGGCTATGATAAACTTGGAGATAAAGAAATAGAAATCAGCCAGTATTCACTTACTCCAAAATCAATTCAAATAATACCTACAGCGAGGAATGATGTTTTCAAGGCTATTAAATATATGCCCGGGGTAGAACAAACAGAACCTCTTTCTCCACTTGTCTCGGTAAGAGGCAGTGATCCGGGAGAAAATCTGATAATGCTGGACGGAGTAACAATATATAATCCATATCATTTCATGTCTTCGTCAGGTATATTCAATATGCAGACAGTAAAAAACGTTGATATGATGGTGGGTGGATTTGGTGCTGAATATGGTGGAAGGAATTCATCAGTAATAAATATTTCAACCAAAGATGGAAATAAAGATGGAGTTCATGGAGAAGTACATCCAACTACATCAGAAACCAAACTTTTTTTAGAGTTTCCAATAGGAGAGAAGTCGACTATGATGGTTGCAGGAAGAGTAAATTATGATTTGCTTGGTAATTTTCTTTTTTACAGCAACAATTATTTCTATGATATGAACCTTTCATTTACTCATCGTTTTAATTCTAAAAACTGGCTTACTTTTAAATATTTTGGTTCAAGAGACATGACTAACATGGACTTTAACAATATATACAAGTATATGGGTAACTCAATTGGAATGGAAGAATATTTCAATGATATGAGTTTAAAATGGGTGAACAACTGGAACAATCATATAGTTACTACTTATTGGAAATCAGCTATCTCTTCAAATCTCTTTATGAAATTTCAGGTTTATGGGTCACTTCATAATGCTGATAACTTTTCCGAAATGGTGATGAATGTTGAAGATGTTATTTTTGATACTTCAACAAGATTCAAGAGTAAGGTTAATGATTGGTGTGCCAAGGTTAGTCTTGATTATACCCCTTTTTATTGGAGTAATATAAAATTTGGGGCAGAGTACAACCGGTACATATTTGGAAACGGATCAGAGATAAACAAAATAGATAATGGTTTTGCAGAAAGAAAACCCGATTTAGTTTCATTATTCATTGAAGACAAGCTTACATTTGGCTCATTCCAGATAAGACCGGGACTAAGAGTTACCCGATTTGAAGATCAGGATTTCAGATATGAACCACGAATAAATGCAGTCGTTGAATTTGACGGAGGATTAAAAATTAAGGCTGCCTGGGGCAAATATTATCAGCATATAGTAAGTATGAATACTCAGGAATTTGAATTCAATCAGTTCCTTGATTATTATTATCCCTTGAGCAACAAGGA
>CAYXJA010000057.1:1854-8445 GCA_964465425.1 uncultured Prolixibacteraceae bacterium
GGCTGGGCAAGTTATACCTTGTCAAGATCAACCAGATCATTTCCTCATTTTATGAATGGTAAGGAATATGATTATGATTTTGACAGAAGGCATTCTTTTAAGGCTGTCATGAATTATCAGGCGACAAAGAGAATCTCCTATAGTGGTAGTTTAATAGCTCAAAGCGGGCTGCCTCGTTCAATTGAAACAACATTTCAAATGTATTACATGTACGATCCATTGACCGGTACGATGGTATATAGCCCTCAGTATACAACAAACACAAAGAATGGAGTCAGAATGCCCTGGCTGTTTTATCTCGACTTTGGACTAAGGAAAGAAATTGTTACCGGTTTTGGTAAAGACCTGGCTGATTTTTTTGGAGCAGAAGAATCATTTCTGACAGTTAATATTTATAATGTTTTATTTTTCAGAAGGAATGTACTTTATTTTATTCCTCTGACCGGAACAGATAATATGATTCCTTTAGGTGATAATTATTTACCTGTTGTCGCTGCGGGTTATACTATAAAATTTTAAAAGATGAAGAAACTCATCCCACTGATATTGACAGTTATTTTATCGGGCTGTTTAAAAATTGGAGAATATTATGCAGGCATGACAATGCAGCCTGAGTTAAATGAAAATGATGCAGTAGAAGGATTAAATATATTCGGGGTATTAAAAGCCGGACCTTCATTAGATACTGCTTGTTGTTTTTTTGAAGTACAGCAATTATTATTTATTCATGGCAACTATGATTCAATGTGCGTTGACCAAGCAGAAATAAACTTGACCAGAAAAACAGTTTTGGGAGAAATATCAAATTTTGAATTGAATTCATTGGGTGATTGTCTTTATTATAACGGAAATCTAAAAACAGATTACGGTGACAAATGGAATTTTGTTTGCAAGTACGATACATTTGAAGTAAGATCAGAGTGTATTATTCCCGGAAAGCCTTTGATAGAGCAAATTAAAATTGATGACAGTTCAAATATAATATCCTTCTCAGTTTTATATGATTCGACAGCAAGCATGTACAATGTTTATATAATTTCAGCAGACAGTTTTTATATAGAAAAAAGAGTGCCGGAAAAAGGAGTTGACACTAAGTTTAGTATTAATCCTGATTGGGAAATAAAAGACAAGAGTATTTCCCTATTCCTTTTTGCTTATGATAAAAATCTGGAACAATATCAAACTACTTCAAACATATTTTTTAAGCCTAACGCTTACCGGCCTTGCTATACAACTGTTGAAGGAGGATATGGTACATTTGGTGCGATTAGCAGTTCTTATCAATTATTGAGATAAAAAAAGTCCCTGAAAAACAGGGACCCAATAATGAAATCACTTTTGTAAAGCGATCACCACTTTTAAACTAAATAAAAAACTAACGCTCTATTTTTTTGATGACATAAAAACTTTATGCATTTCTATCACTTTTTCATAATGTTCAGGATATTTACTCCATAAATCTTTATTGCAGGTTGTCAGTTCATTACACTCAATGCAACAGTCAAAACCCTTTTCTTGTACACACATCTTAACCTTGCAGTTGGATACATTTATTCCTTCTGGTTTTTGCTTTGCCTTACATCCCCAACAGAAAACTTTATCTGCATCGAAATCAATGCCATAATTCTTTTTCACTTCAAAATCGGAATATGCTTTCATTTTAAGATCGACATTGTTTTCAATAGTTGCCTTAAGCATCTGACAGTTTTCAGGACATATATATCCGCAATAATTTAGTTTTTTGGGATCAGGAATTTGATTATAGTTAGATATAAGACTATTACCACCTGATGATTTAATGGCTGGAGCAAGTAAGAGCGCACAGCCACCTATACTTACGTTTTTTAAAAACTTTCGGCGATTAAATCCATTTTCCATTTTAGTTCATTTTAATAGATGACATTTAAAATACTTAATACCCTTATAAAAAGAATCCCGGAGAAAAATTCCCCGGGATTTTAAAAAATAATCTAACTAATGAATGATTAAAATACTAACGAAATCTAAAGTATAAAATTTTTAATTAAAACCAGGATTTTGTTGAATAATTCCTTCCATTAATTCAATTTCAGTCTGTGGAATCTGAAATAACCCCTTGGTTTGAGCAAAATTATTACCATCAACATCAAGACTTATTGCATCACTAGTATTGGAAAAGTCACCTCCGTCATTGTTATCAACATATGTAAGGATACTAACTAGTTTTGAAAAATCGCCTTTGCATGAACGGAGAATATCCCAATATCTGTTTCCTTCGCAAGCAAATTCAAACCTTCTTTCAAGCATAATATTTTCAATTGATGCAGTAGTATAATTATGTGAGCCATCGCCGAAAGCACGTTGTCTTACCCGGTTGAGATACGAAAGAGCATTTCCATCACCGGCGCCATATGCCATAGAACGTAATTCAGCTCCCATAAGAAGTACATCAGAAAAACGTACAACCATATAGTCTTCAAAGCCTTTTGTTTGCCAGTCGGTTCCGCCTAAAGCAATTACTTCATTTGTTTCACCAATAGCAGCTAACATATACTTCTTTGAATTAAATCCCGTATATTGAGCTTGTTGCTGAGTTGTATAGTCATATACATAACCTTCATCATCCCAGGAAAGAATTGTTGCTTTTTTACGTGAATCGGCATTGTCAAATGCTTGCCAAAGAGTAGGCAAAACAGGAATTGCTCCCCATCCTTGTCCATAAGGTTCTTGATTGAAATTACGGGGACCAATCATTCTTTGAAATGAGCTCCAATTTGTAGGTGTTTCAATATTATAGGTAATTGACCAAACACATTCAGGATTTACTTCACCGCTATAGTTCTGAATTCCCCCAAGTTCTGACATTGAAGATACTCTCCATAAGCTTGCATATTGAGCTACCAGGTCGTGTCCACTGTTTTTAATGACATCCTCAACATAGCCAAGTACTTTATCTAAAGTGAATTCACCAACTGATTCTTTATTGTAATAACCTGTGTAATATAAAAATACTCTTCCGATCATGGCTTCAGCTGCCCATTTTGTAGCACGACCCCAATTACTGTAATTCATTGATGAGTATGGTGCAGATAATCCATTTTCAGCACAGAATTTCAAGTCTTCAAGAATTATCCCATATAATTCTTCGGCAGGTGTTCTTGGAGGTATAATGTCAGGAGCTGCAGTTGCAGTCAGAGCAGGTACTTCACCAAAAATCTGTGCAAGATAGAAGTGAAAATATGCTCTCAGAAAATGGGCTTCTGCTAAATATTGATTTCTGAGGTTTTCTTTTCCTGTCCAGTCAATCAACGCTTCATTCTGAATGTATGTGTTGGCACGATAAATGCCTCCATAACAAAATCTCCATATATCACCATTAGCAGCAGCTTCAGGTTGTTGCAATCCGCGATCCCATCTTTGATATCCTCCACCATCTCCGGAACCACCCCCTCCGGCGCAATTGTCCGAAGCTTGTTCTGACATAATTAGCCTGGACCACCAGTCATCTCTTGTTGTCATATTATAAACAGAGGTTAATGCCTGTGTTGCATCTCCTGGAGTCTTATAAAAATTTTCAACCACTGATGATGTTGTAGGGGTTTTATCAAGGAATTCTTCTCCGCACCCTATCATCAGAAATATTAAAATGGATAATATTGTAATTCTTTTCATAATTTCAGTTGTTTAAAATGTTACATTGACACCGAACAGATATGTTCTTGCAGATGGGTAAAATCCTACATCTATACCTGAAGCATATGCATCAGTAAGTCGGCCTTCTGAATCATAATATGCACCATAACCAATTTCAGGATCCATTCCGCTATAATTTGTAAAAGTGTAAAGGTTAGAAGCAGAAACGTAAATTCTGAATTTTTGGATAGGTGTATTCTTAAATAATGTTTTTTTCAGGTCATATCCGATATTTACGCTTTTGATTTTAAGATAATCACCATTATGTACATAGAGATCTCCAAATTTACGCCAGTTTTGGTTTGACTCATCACTTAAAGTAACTCTTGGAATTTTATTTGAAGTTCCTTCACCTGCGTCGACTACGCCATTATTATTACCGTCTTTCCATTGCCAGCGATCAAGGATGTCAGTAGTATAATTGTAATAATATTGTTCCTGAGCACGATACGACTGAACAATCTGATTGCCTGCTACTCCCTGAAGATTTACAGATATATCAAAACCTTTGTATTCTGCATTGATTCTAAAGCCAAATATAAAATCAGGATTTGGATCACCAAGCATAACTTTGTCAGCATCAGTAATTTTATCATCTTTATTTTCATCAATACGCTTAATATCACCCGGTTTTGTTGCTTTTACGCTATGATAAGGAACACCTGCTGAGTTAACGTATGATTCAATTTCTTCCATTGTCTGGAAAATTCCGGCAGTTCTGAATCCAAAGAAATAACCCATCGGCATGCCTTCACGTATTTGATAAAATTCACTGCATCCGTTATAAAGAACACCGGATGAACCATGTATTATGCTGTCAGGCACCTCTGTAACAACGTTTTTGTTATAAGCTACGTTTGCACCAATGTCTAAAACAAAGTCTCCGAAATTTTTTGAATATCCAAGATCAAATTCTAAACCACTATTTTTTACATTACCTCCATTAATAAACGGATTGGATTGGCTGATTCCTGCTATACCTGAAAGACCTGCAACAGGAGATTGCATAATCCAGTCTTTACTGAATTTCTGATACCAGTCAAACGCAAACCTGAAGTTTTCAAAGAATCTGGCATCAAAACCAATATTAGTTTGAGTTGAAGCCTCCCATTTCAGATCAGGATTCGCAAATATGATTGGAGAAACACCTGTGTACCTGGAATCACCAAAATAATAAGATCTGTCGGTTGTACCAACTCTTGCCATATAAACGAATCTTTCAGCAGGCTCTTTTCCGTTTTGTCCCCAGCTTGCTCTTATTTTAAGAAAATCAATCCAGGAGGCTGATTTCATAAAGTCTTCATTTGAAATAACCCATCCTGCTGATATTGATGGGAAATAACCATACCTGTTATTTTTACCAAATCTTGAAGAACCGTCTCTTCTTAAAGAAACTGTTGCCATGTATTTTTCATCCATATCCCAACTGACCCTGCCAAAATATGAGAAACGGCTGTCACCTTCACCAAAGTCACCTTCAATGATATAGCTTGTTATTAAGGAGTCAGACATGACGTTTGAAAGAACAGGAGCACTATTCATAAGAAATCCTTCTCTTTTCGATTTCATATTGAAATAGGTACCATCCTGTGCATTCATTCCCAGTATAGCAAGAATATGCTGTTTGCCAAAATCTTTCTCAAATGAAAGTACATTGTCAAAATTATAATTGAATATGCGGGACATACTCTGTTCGTAATCTGGTTTTATATTGAAGTCATAAACCGTAATATTGAAAGTATCCCTGTGATCTGTAAAATTGTTAAATCCTAAAGTAGCACCAAAGTCAGATCTGAATTTTAATCCCGGTAAAATTGTAATTTCTGCATAAATGTTTCCGATAATATCGTCGTAATTATTTACGCCATTGTACTTGTAATGAAGTGAAGCTATTGGGTTACCCTGAGCGTCAACATCACCATTCTGTAGGTTAGCATCTACAGCTTTACCACGGCCAAATCCGTCATATATGTTTTCATCATAAACCTTAATAAGAGGACTTGCCGACATCATATCATGCAAGAAGTTACTATACATATTTCCTGTTGACATTGCAGTACTTACCCTGTGAGTATAAGTAAGATTTTCTCCGATAGTAAGATAATCCTTAACTTTGTGTTCTGAATTTACTCTGAATCCAAGTCTTTGATATTTCGATTTATCTTCGTAATTGTAAATTCCTTCTTCAGTATTGTATGAAATAGAAATGGAATAAGTTGATTTTTCACTACCACCGGTGATTCCTAGATAATGGCTCATGGAAGGAGCATTTTCATTTAAACCGGCGTCCAGCCAGTCCGTACCTTCACCATTATTGCTGACAAACTGATCAATATAATCCTGAGTATATGGGACTAGTCTTTTTGGTTTAGAATTCAAGGATGCTTCATTCATTATTGTCATATACTCTTGTGCATTCAAAAGGTCTATTTTTTTAGAAACATTTGAAATTCCATAATATGCATCATAGGTTATTTGAGCTTCTCCTGCCTTACCTTTTTTTGTGGTAACGAGAATTACTCCATTTGCAGCTCTTGAACCATATATTGCTGCTGATGCGGCATCTTTTAAAACGTCTATACTTTCAATGTCTGATGGATTAATCATATTTAAACTTCCAGGAACACCATCAATCAAGATTAAAGGTGTATTCCCGTTAATTGAAGACAATCCTCTGATAGTTATGTTGTAATCAGATCCAGGCTGCCCCGATTGTTTTACAATTGACATACCAGGAGTTAATCCCTGAAGTGCATTTTCAATTCTTACTGAATTGTTTTTGGTAAACTCTTCATTTTTTATCTGAACTGTTGCTCCGGTTACCAGTTTCTTCTTCTGGACTCCATATCCAACTACAACAACTTCATCAATGCCCAGAACATCTTTCTCCATTGTGATGTTTATCATTGACTGGCCTCC
>CAYXJA010000058.1:0-5297 GCA_964465425.1 uncultured Prolixibacteraceae bacterium
TAAAGAAAAAATATATGAAGTCGATAACTGAATTAATAAAAGAAAAGCCAATCGTTGGCTGGTTGTTATTTTTTGCTACAATGGCTTTAGTATTTTTAATCGGTCTGCTGGCTTCATCAATATTTGAACGCAGGGCAGAGTCGATGTTTGTATATACCCCACAGGTTAAACACTCGCAGTTTGAACCAAGGAATGAAGTCTGGGGACAGAATTTTCCTCGTGAATATCAATCGTGGCAGCGAACACAAGACACAACATTCAGAAGCAAATATAACGGGTCGGCAACAATTGACATGCTTGAAGTGGACCCACGGTTAGTAGTATTATGGGCAGGTTACAGTTTCTCAAAAGATTACAAGCAATCGAGGGGGCATTTCCACGCTGTTGAAGATGCACGAAACACATTAAGGACTGGTTCCCCGATGAATGGAGTGGCAAGCCCTCAGCCAAATACCTGCTGGACATGTAAGAGTCCGGATGTACCAAGACTGATGAATGAAATGGGGATTGCAGAATTTTACAAAGGGAGCTGGGAAGAGAAAGGGAGTGAAGTCATTCATCCGATAGGGTGTGGTGATTGTCATGATGCAAAAACAATGAATCTGCATATATCGAGACCTGCTTTAATAGAAGCATTTGAAAGGACGGGAAAAGACATAAACAAATCATCGCATCAGGAGATGCGTACACTTGTTTGCGCGCAATGCCATGTTGAATATTATTTCAATAAAAAGAAGATAGAAGGAGTTCAATATCTGACCTTCCCATGGGACAAGGGGCAAAATGTTGAAGCCGTAGAAAAATATTACGATGAAATAGAATTTTCAGACTGGACACATGCAATGAGCAAGGCGCCGATGCTTAAAGCCCAGCATCCTTGTTATGAGATATATCTGACGGGAACTCATGCCAGCAGGGGTGTTTCCTGTGCTGATTGTCACATGCCATATATGAGTGAAGGCGGGCAGAAGTTTACCGATCATCATATTCAAAGTCCGCTGAATAATGTTTCCAAATCGTGTCAGGTATGCCATCGTGAAGAGACAGATCAGCTTATCAAAGATGTATATGATCGTCAGGATAAGATAATAGAAAACAGGGACAAGCTTGAAGAATTGCTGGTCAGGGCTCATAATGAAGCAAAGCTGGCATGGGATAAGGGTGCTACAGAATTGGATATGAAAGACATACTGACAGATATCAGGCATGCACAATGGCGTTGGGATTATTCGGCTGCAAGTCATGGGGCTTCATTTCATGCTCCGGTGGAGACGGGCAGGATAATATCAACAGGAATAGTGATAGCACAGGAAGCCAGGATCAAGCTTTCGAGGGTATTGGCAAAATTAGGGTTCAATGAAGAATTAGCATATCCCGATATAAGTACAAAAGAAAAAGCACAGCAGTATATTGGTTTAGACATGAAGAAGCTAAATTCAGAAAAAGCAGTTTTTATAAAGGAAGTCATTCCTCTGTGGTTAAAATCGGCAATGGAAAGGGAGAAAAATTACGTAGTTGAAGGACAGTAATGTCAGACAGGTTTCAACAATGTAAAAAATGTTTTAAAAAAGTATGGTGATTGCTGATTATTATGCAATTATTTTTATTTCTGCTGTTGTAATTCCAAAAAAATAAAATACTTTTGCAGTCCCGATTATCAAGCGTTCTTGTGATGTGGTAATCTGTTGATCCTTACTAGCAATAAAGCGTTGAAGGAATAAAAGCCGGCAATTCTTTATGATCAACAATAGTTACAGGCGACACATCTTAAGCAAGAAGAAAATATTAATTGGTATTAATTTTAAAAAATTGTAGACCAGGTGGATACATTAAGTTATAAAACCGTTTCAGCCAACAAGGCCACAGTAGACAAGCAGTGGGTTGTTGTAGATGCCGAAGGTCAGGTATTAGGCCGTTTGGCGAGTTTGGTTGCAATGATCATCAGAGGCAAGCACAAACCAAGTTTCACTCCTCATGTTGATTGTGGTGACAACGTAATAGTAATCAATGCAGAGAAAATTGTATTGACAGGGAAGAAAATGACTGACAAGCAATATGTACGTCACTCAGGGCATCCGGGAGGACAGATAGTAAAAAGTCCGGCTGACCTGATGAAGAAATTTCCTGAAAGGATTGTTGAGAAAGCAGTAAGGGGCATGTTACCAAAGAATCGTCTTGGAGATGCACTTTTCACTAACCTCAAGGTTGTTGTTGGGCCAAACCACAAATTCGAAGCACAGAAACCTACAGTTATTGATTTAAACAGCATTAAATAATGGAAGTAATAAACGCATTAGGCAGAAGGAAAGCTGCAATAGCCCGTATATATGTAAAAGAAGGCAAAGGCAATATCACAATCAACGATCGTGATTTAAAGAGTTACTTTCCGCAGGAAACACTTCAGTATGTTGTACTACAACCATTAAATCTCCTTAATGTTGCTTCACAATACGACATCAAGGTCAACCTTAACGGTGGTGGTTTCAACGGACAGGCTGAGGCACTCCGTTTAGCAATCTCAAGGGCATTGGTAAAAATCGATGCTGAATCAAAACCAGAATTAAAGAAAGCTGGATTTATGACACGTGATCCACGTGAAGTAGAACGTAAAAAGCCGGGACAACCGAAAGCTCGTAAACGTTTCCAGTTCTCAAAACGTTAATATTTATTTGTATAACCAAATTTTGTTTAGTATCTAAATTTACCCGACTTCCTTTTCTGATAAAGATAAAGGAACTACCTGTAGATTGATATTACAGAATGTAAACAATTATTCGTATGCCAAAAGCTCAATTCGAAGATTTATTGAAAGCAGGTTGTCATTTTGGACACCTCAAAAGAAAATGGAATCCACGTATGGCTCCGTACATTTTCATGGAAAAGAACGGAATCCACTTACTTGATCTCCAGAAGACAGCAGTTAAAATGGATGAATCAGCTGCTGCGTTAAAACAGATTGCAAAGTCAGGTCGTAAGATTTTGTTTGTTGCTACAAAGAAGCAAGCCAAACAAATTGTTGCTGATCTTGTAAGTGCAGTAAACATGCCTTATGTTGTAGAACGCTGGCCGGGTGGTATGTTAACCAACTTCCCGACTATCCGTAAAGCTGTAAAAAAGATGTCTTCAATCGACAAGATGATGAAGGACAACAGCAGCTGGGATAATCTTTCAAAACGTGAAAAATTACAAATTACACGTCAGCGTGCAAAACTTGAAAAGATATTAGGTTCGATAGTAGATCTTACTCGTCTTCCTGCAGCTCTTTTTATAGTTGACGTATTGAAAGAAAAGATTGCAGTTCGTGAAGCACAACGTTTGGGCATTCCTGTTTTTGCAATAGTTGATACCAATTCTGATCCTAACGGTCTTGATTTCATAATACCTGCCAATGATGATGCATCTGAATCAATCAAACTCATCATAGGTGAGATGTGCGATGCAATAGCAGAAGGTCTTGGTGAGCGTAAATCTGAAAAAGAAAAGGAAACACCTGACAAGAAAGATCAGAGACCAAAAACAAAGAAATCGAGTGCTAAAGTTGAAGAAGATGAAATCGAAGAAGAAAGCGATGATGAAGTCGAAGAATCAGAAGAATCTTCCGAAGCTGAAGTAGAAGACAAAGAATAGTATTTACCAATTTCAAATAACACATACACAATGGCTGAAATTTCTGCTGCAGAAGTAATGAAGTTACGTAAAGTAACCGGCGCCGGTATGATGGACTGTAAATCAGCTCTCGCCGATGCTAATGGTGATTTCGATCGTGCTATCGAGATTATTCGTGAAAAAGGTAAAGCTATAGCAAATAAACGTGCTGACCGCGATGCAAGCGAAGGTGCTGTTATTGCTAAAGTTGCCGGCAAAAAAGCAGGTATTATCGTATTAAACTGCGAAACTGACTTTGTTGCAAACAATCAGGGTTTTGTTGACCTGACATATAAAATGATTGATACTGCTCTTGCAAGCAATGCATCAACACTTGAAGAAGTACTTCAACTTGAAATGGACGGACGTTCAATTGCAGACCACGTAATCGAACAGACAGGTATTATCGGGGAAAAGCTTCAACTTTCATATTTTGAAAAGATTGATGCTGAATATGTAATTGCATATATTCACCCGGGAAATAAACTTGCAACTGTTGTTGGTTTCAATAAAGAAATAGCTGACATTCAGGTAGCAAAAGATATAGCAATGCAGGCTGCAGCAATGAGTCCTGTTGCTATTGACAAGAATGACGTACCTGCTGAAGTTGTTGCTAAAGAGCTTGAAATTGCAAAGGAAAAATTCCGTATGGAAGGTAAACCTGAAAATATGCTTGATAAAATAGCATTGGGTGCACTTGAAAAATTCTATAAGGACAGTACTTTGTTGAATCAGGCCTTTATCAAAGACAACAAAATCACTGTAAGGGAATACCTTGCTTCAACAGACAAGGGTTTAGCAGTTACTGCTTTCCTTCGTTACAATCTTACTGACTAACATTATTTGTCATAAATAAAAGTCTGCCGCCTTTCCTTTCAGGAAGGGCGGTTTTTTTATTATTTTCGCACTTATAATTTTAAATGTATATGAGAACTTTTACCTTCAGAAAGGAAGAAAGACTTAGTAGTAAGATTTTGCTTGATAAACTTTTTTCAGAAGGTAAGTCCTTGTTTTCATATCCTTTTAAGTTTATTTTTTTAAAGATAGAACAGGATGATGTCCCTGATATCAGAGTAGTATTTTCAGTGCCAAAGAGAAATTTCAAACAGGCAGTAAAAAGAAATCTGATAAGAAGGAGAATAAAGGAAGCATATCGTCTTAATAAACAGACGTTTGCCAATGACATTGCCGGAAATAAGCTGATTGTATTTGTAATTTATGCAGAAAAGGCAATACTTGAGTATAAACAAATCGAAACAGGATTAATAAAAGGATTTAAAAAAGTAATTTTAAAAACTAATTGAATAGAGTAAAATTAAAAGACACACTAAAATGAAACACTTTCTTCTTATTATTTCACTGCTTATAATCTCGTTAACAGCAGTATGCCAGGTTTCAAACTATACAGATGTATATGTCCAGAAAAAATTCTTCAATGAATTGCATCAAAATAATGACAATACGGAAATTGAAATTGAAGGTTCACCATATTACAATGATGAATATGCGGAAGGAAAGGTGAAGATGGGAAATACTACCTATATTGTTCCATTAAGGTATAATATCTACTTCGATGCATTTGAAGCTGAGCATACACAAAAAGATATGTATTTGAACAATGCAGCTGTTGATACCATATACCTCAACAATTC
>CAYXJA010000058.1:5397-8408 GCA_964465425.1 uncultured Prolixibacteraceae bacterium
TTCTGACCAAGTCCGTAGTTCGTTTAAAATATCCTTCGACATTAATAGTAAGGTCGTTTTTAAAATAGTTTATTCCGGCAACAAGGTGACTTGCCTTGAGAACAGGAATATTCTTACCTGCAGCAAGCCACAGATAAGTAAGGTTATTATCCCTGTCGAAATTTGAAACTTTAAAGATAAACTGATCGTAAATCCCCCAGGAAGCATTAACTTTTAAATAATCCCGTGCTTTATAAGACGCAGAAATACGTGGTTCTAAATAAAATTTACCGGTATTAAAGATAAAGTTCGACCTTAATCCGGCCTTTAAATCGAGAGCATTGAAAAGATGAATATTATCCTGTACATATACTACTGCTCTGTAATTGTTATAACTTGTTAAAGTGTCAAGATCAACAATACCATAGTTTTTATTTGTATTTGAAATAGTAGCTTCATTGAAATACACTCCTCCTCCGGCTTCAAGCTTATGGGCATTAAGAAAGTTGAAAGTATTATCAATCTTCAACGAATTTTCAAGAATAGTATTTCCTGTTCCTGCTCGTTCATTTTTAAAAAAAGTCCCGGAATATTTACTTTCTGTTTCAGTAGTTTCAGTGACATCTTTATCGAAGTAGGAATGTGAAACTGTTAATGAAGTAGAATTTCCGTTAGCCCAGGTTCTTCCATAAAATAAGGTTCCCCCTTGTTGTTGATTGTATTCCTTACTCAAAATAGTGAATAGTAAGGGAATTTTTTTAGCTCCCTTTCCTATCTTGGTAACTTCAGCATCTGAAGCAAGAATAAACTTATCATTAGCGCCAAAGAAGCTGATATAGAAATTATCGTTTTGATCGAGGTTGACTGAAAATTTCACATTAAAATCCCTGAAAAAATAATTGTCGGGATAAGCATTAACATCGAAATTCAGTTTATTCAGGTTCTGGCTTATATTAGCGCTTTTTGAAACCGGTCTTGAAATATCGTAAATATTCAGACTACTGTTTTTATAGAGATCATAATAAGTTTGCCGGTAAGCAATCATGATGGATGAATTCAGTAAAGAAGGGATTTCCAGGAGTCCGTTAATGGTAGTCTGATTGATATTAAGGCTTAAAGCGGGCTTAGTCATATTTCCGCTTTTCCCGGTGATATTGACAAGTCCTCCTACCCTGTTCCCATATTTAGCTTCATATCCCCCTTTAAAGATTTCAATATTTTTAACTAGAAAAGGGTTAACAATACTGATATTGTCGTTATAGTTTTTCAATCCGAAGATTGTAAATTCATCGAAAGTTACCTGACTTTGTCCTTCGGAGCTTCCCCAGATAAGGAGGTCGGTAGATTGCTCACCTGAGGCAGCAATACCGGGCATTAACCGGATCAGGCTGAACAAGGAATTATCGCCCTGCCCCGGCAAGTACTTCAGGATGTTATGGTTTAACTTTATCTTTCCGGGTTTATCGCCGATAAAGGTAGCTTTCTCTATAATATTGCTTTTAACAGTAATCTCGGGGATTTTTTCAGAAGAAGGGATCAATTTAAACTGACGGTTAATACCTGAACTAAGAATAGTGTCGTAGACATAGTATCCTAAATGTGAAATCCTTAAATGTAAAGCAGAATCGGCAGAAGCAGTATAATTAAAGCTTCCCATTACATCAGAAATCATAGGTTTGTTATTGACCCACACGTGGGAAAAAGGCAAGGGTTCGAATGATCCTGATTCAACAATCTGTCCGGCAATCTGAGCAAGGTTAACTTTATTTTCTTCTTTTTCAACAACCTTTATTGGAACAATAACGAAAACGTCGCCCGATTTTTGAATTTCAAAAGGGAGTCCTTTAAAAAGGAATTTCAAAGCATCCTCCTTTTTTTTGAATGTTTTGGTAGCAGTAATCTTGAATTTTGAAAGAAGGTTATCGCTGTAGGAAAATTGAAAGTTATACTGGTCTCGCAATTTCACAAGGACATTATTCAGCTTTTCGCCCTTTACATCGAGCTTGATCTGAGATGACTGTGAAAAAACTGAAAAACCGATAAATAAAAGTGAGATTAATATCAGCGCCCTTTTGGTCATTAGTCATTTGGAATAATCTGGTAAACCTTATTTGACTCCCGGATAAATTTATACCCTAAAGCAGGACAAATATAACTTAAAATTTCTTCAACATTTTGGTTTTTAGTAAAATTACCTGTATATAAAATGTAATTATCAACATTTGCTTTTATAGTTATTCCATACTGTCTTTCAATTTCTTTAAATACTTCCTTAACGGGTGAAGCAGTAAATAAAAAGATATTGTTTTTCCAGGATATTTCAGGAAGAGTTTCAACATTCTTAAGCACTTCAATCCTGCCGTCGGGCTGAACCAATGCTTTAGTGTCGGGATTAAGCAAGACTTCTTCGTTTACTTTTGAAGAGACTCTTACTTTTCCTGATATACAAGTAACTCTGTAAACTTCATCTCTTGAAAATATATTGAAGCTGGTACCAACAACAGTAGTAGTACCTAACTTAGATAAAACGGAGAATTTTTCCCCTTTTTTTACTTCAAACAAGCCTTCCCCTTCAAACCGGACTTCTCTTTTGAATTTCCACCAATAGGGATTATAGCTAATAAAAGATTCAGCATTTAGGTTGACAGTAGAATTATCGGGCAGCATAACTATCTGATGAGTACCTGCCGGAGTAGAAATATTTTTTGTATAAAATCGCATGAATCCGGAAATTCCGAGTAAAATGGTAATACCGGCAGCTACTGCCAAGGAAGAAAATCTGTTTAAGGTTCTTTTGCTATTTGAAACAGGATGGCTAACAATTATCTTTTCCATATTGCCCCAGATATTATCCGTGCTCTTTTCCCAAACAAAGCTACCGCCGGAAAATAATTTCCTGCTTTGTTCGTCTATAGCAGACAGTTTAATATCTTTTATTTTTTCTTTCATCAGACAATTGAATTATTACCGGATAATCTTTGAGTTATGGCTAATAATTAAAAGAATCATGCTGTTGGTGTGTCCTTTGAGAT
>CAYXJA010000059.1:0-5744 GCA_964465425.1 uncultured Prolixibacteraceae bacterium
TATAAAAAATATCGAAATCAAGAATGTAATTAATAATCCAACTCTCATATTAAAATATCCTTCTTTTTTTAAAATTTATTGGTTGATCCTGATGTCTAAAATATTTAAAACACCTTATTATTCAAGGTGTATAAGGCATTAAATGTACAAAAAAATGATTAATTATCATTAAAATGAAGTGTAAACAAATGTCCACCTCATTAATCTAATTGTCCTCCTTTCTGAGTAATTGGAATTATAGCTTTGTTAAAATATTTTATAGGCTTAAACTATGGAAGAATTGATTTTTTCATTTTTATATTTTCCCTCTTGTACTATAGTTTTTTTATAGAAGAAGGATTTTCTTATAGAGTTGTCACTTTACGATTTTTAATTTGAAACTAAAAAAAATAAATATTTGATATGAGAATAAGAATAATATTAAAATGCCTGTTAGGGTTTTTATTAATTTCAAATCTGGTAAATGCGCAAAACGCAAAAATTAAAATTGACCTAGACAGAAAGATAGGTGAAGTAAATAAAAATATCTACGGCAATTTTGTTGAACACCTTGGCCGCTGTGTCTACGGAGGTATTTATGAAGAAGGTTCTCCACTTTCCGATGAAAGGGGTTTTCGTAAAGATGTACTTGAAGCTGTAAAAGATCTTAATGTTTCAATAACCAGATATCCCGGAGGTAATTTTGTATCAAACTATCACTGGAAAGACGGTATAGGCCCAAAAGATCAAAGGCCTCCAAGAATGGAACTTGCCTGGGCACGCCTGGAAACAAACCGATTTGGAACAGATGAATTTGTTCAGTATGCTAAAGAAATGGGCACTGAACCTTATTTCTCGGTCAATATGGGCACAGGAACTATTGAAGAAGCTCAGCAGTGGGTTGAATACTGTAATGTGGCTTCTGGGCCTTATTATGCTGAACTGAGAAAGAAAAATGGTTACCCTGAACCTTATAACATTAAATACTGGAGCCTGGGTAATGAAATGGATGGTTTCTGGCAAATGGGACACCTCAATGCTGAAGACTATGCAAAGAAAGCTCGTGAAGCAGCAAAACTAATGAAGTTAACTTCTCCAAATATAAAACTTATAGCTGCCGGATCTTCAAATTACAGACCTAACGCAGACCCTAATGAATGGAATGTAACTATTTTAAAAGAACTTAGGGATGTGGTTGATTATCTTGCTCTTCACATGTATGTTGGAAATCCTGACGATAATTACTACAACTATATGTCTACACCAAGGGTGCTTGAAGAACGTACCAGAGTTGTAAAAGGTTTGATTGACAGGGAAATGGAAAATGCAGACAGGGGCAATCGTGAACCGATATATATAGCATGGGATGAATATAACTCATGGTATCGTGCACGTACTGATGAAACAATGGCCGGAACCAGAGCTCTTGAAGAACATTACAATCTTGAAGACGCTCTTGTTATTGCAGGCTTTTTAAATGCTTTTATACGAAACGCTGATATTGTTAAAATGGCAAATATGGCTCAGCTTGTTAATGTTATTGCTCCAATATTTACGGATGAAAAGGGAATGTTTAAGCAAACTATTTATTATCCATTACAGCTTTTCTCAAAGAATGTTCATGGTACGTCACTCGACCTTTTTGTTGATTGTGAAACTTATAATACCGAAGAATTCTTTATTGGTTTAGGTGAATCAACAACAAGACAGGAAAATGTTCCTCTTATTGATGCTTCAGCTACTTATTACAATGATGAATTAATCATCAATGTTATCAACAGAAGTAAAGAAAAAGCAATCACAACTGATATTATCTCTCAATCAGGAGATTTTGAAGGAGAGTTTAAAATAATGGAAGTAAACGGACCGGATGTGAAGGCTGCCAACGATTTTGGCAAAACTTTGGTTGAAACTAAACTAAAATCATCAGTAAAAGCTAAAGGCAATGTGATGACATATAGTTTCCCGGCTCATTCATTTACACAAATTAAAGCTAAGATCAGAAAATAGAATTGGTTATGAAGAGTAGTATGATTAGGAGCCTAGGTGTTTTGGGATTATTTCTTTTAGCTTCTTATTTCATGAGATGCAATGCTCAGGAAAATTACACGATTGTTCATGATCCTGTTGCAATTGAAGCTGATGGAGCATATTATCTTTTCAATACAGGAGTAGGTATTGCCAGCTTAAAATCAAATGATTTGGTCAACTGGCAATATCTTGGTCCTGTTTTTAAAAGATCTCCTGAATGGGCTAAAAAAGAGGTGCCAAAGTTTGATGGAAATATTTGGGCTCCTGATATTTCTTTTCATAATGGGAAATATTACCTGTACTATTCAATTTCATCTTTTGCCAGCAACAGATCATGTATCGGTGTTGCCACCAATACATCTCTAAATCCTTCTGATCCCCAATTTATGTGGGAGGACAAAGGAAAGATCATTGAATCTGTTCCCGGAAGAGATAACTGGAATGCAATAGATCCCAATTTAATATTTGATGAAAACGGAGTTCCATGGATTTCATTCGGATCTTTTTGGGGTGGCTTGAAATTAGTGAAAATGAACAGCGACCTTTTATCTATTGCAAAACCTGAAGAATGGCATACTATTGCATCAAGAGAAAGAGATAGATTTCTTGATGAAACTGATCCCGGAGACGCTGCTATTGAAGCACCTTTCATTTATAGAAAGAATGGATATTTTTATCTTTTTGTATCATTTGATTTATGCTGCAGAGGTGAGAAAAGTAATTACAATGTAAGAGTAGGAAGATCGAAAACGCTTACCGGACCTTATTTGGATAAAAGCGGTGTTCCAATGTTGAATGGGGGAGGAACATTAATTCTTTCGGGCGATGAAACCTTCTATGGTGTAGGACATTGTGCAATAAGTAGTTTAAATAATGATGATTATTTTCTTTGTCACGGATACTTGAAAAAAGATAAGGGTAAACCTATCCTTATTACTAAAAAAATATTGTGGGACAATGATGGTTGGCCAACTTTAATTAGCAAATAGTTATTTTCATAGAATTTAGATTTTGAAAGGTTTATAGGCTTATGGCCGGTAAACCTTTTTTATGATATTTATTAGAATAGAATAAAAAATCATCATTAAAGTTTATTCTAAAAGTTTATAAATGCGGTCAATAAATAACTTATTTATATATTTGAAGGAAATTTTGTAAATAATTTTCTGAAAAGTATAAATTGAATTGACACAAAATATTGAAAATAAATCAATTTTTTAAATAGTAGGTTTATTTAATTAATTGACTGGGTTATTATTAGATTTTAAAGCCACCTCGACAAGGTGGCTTTTAAATTTTATTGATTATTTAAAAGCCGTGCTTTAGCAAGAGCTTTTTTCCCGGTCCTGAAGGTAAAATGCTTCTGAATAACATAACTGTAAACAATTACAACAACAGTTGTTAAAATTTTGGATAATGTTGCCCAAATGCCAAATACTTCAACAAATAATTTCAATAATAAGTAGTTCAATAAAATAGATCCGGATACAGATAATCCGTACCTGAATAATTGTTTTTTACCGTTTAAAGGCGATTGTGTAAAAGTCACATATTTGGCAAGTATAAATCCAGTACAAAATGTTATAGGGAATACTATTAAGAATGCTGCAATGTGTGGACTCACAACAACTATTTGCAAGTCAATATATTTCTTGTCTATAACAAAATTGTATACAATGAAATACAAAAAAATATCAAGAAAAGTATTCATCCCTCCCGTAGCTCCATACCTGAATGTTTCCAGAGGTATATACCTTGAAAAGGGGGCATAAAATGCATCAACTATACGAATTATTAAGTTACGTATCTTTCTGGCAAAAGAAATCATTATTGGTTTTGTTTTAAAAAGGCTAAGATAAAACTTTTTTTGTTTTAGCATCACAATTAAAAAGTATACAAATTCCGTTTGTTTTTGCGTTTAGTTTAAATTATGCAATTTGGATTTTATACATTTTAGTTTAATTTTGGAAACCTTATTTAAAATATTGGTTTACAATTTATTTGAAATATGAAGCTTTGATAATGAGGTTAAAATATATATTTCTTATATCCATAATCATTGTCCTTTTTAGTTCTTGTCTGGAAAAATACAATGATTTCGAGATTAAAACAGATACACAGCTTATTGCTCCTGTTGCTTTCGGATCATTTACGTTGGGTGATATTTTAACTAATTTCACTGAGGATTCTTTATTCCAGACAGGCAGTGAAAACGAGCTTATTTTTAAATTCAGGGAAGATGAAGTTCTTGAGCTAACTATTAATGAATTTTTCTCCTTGCCTTCAACAATTCCTGTTGTTGAAAGCTCCGAAACTTTAGGTTTAATAAGTTTAAAAGATTCAACTTATTACGAATTGATAAACTTAAAAGAACTAATAGACAGAGTTAAAATTTCTGATGAAATTTCTAATTTTTCTGATGGTGAAAGACATATTTTCCCGGATGCACAGATTGGTGCTGAATATTCTGCACTGTTGACATGGGAAATAGCTGATTTTAATTTTATACGTGAAGCTGATTTCAATACAGGTAATATTGATTTTTCACTAAAAAATAATTTTCCGGCTAATTGCGAAGTCGAATTTCAGGTTTTTGATAATGAAATGAATGTTATTCAGGTTCTTGAGTTTGGTAAAAAATCACCTGATGGATTGAAACCCGGCGAGTCAGAAAAATTTTCTTTCAGTCTTGCAAATAAAAGTGTTAAAGCCCCTATTTATTATAAAATCACTAAACTTCACTTCTTTGAGACCACTGATGAGGTTATAATTGAAATGAATAATGGCTTTGAAATTACTGTAGAATTAACTGATATTCTCCTTGATCAAGGTATTTTTGATTCTTTTGATTTTAATTACAGCAGTGGCATTAAACAAATTAATATGCATATTGCTGACGAGGTGGAAATTAGTAAGGCGATAATTGAATCAGGAGAAATACTTTTCAATATTCATAAGAGATTTGAACCCGGAGGAATTCTGTCCATCAATTTACTCAATTTACAAAAGGATGGAAAACCCGTTTCTTTTTCTGTTGAACTTGATAAAAGTGGTGTTATTGATAAAGTTATAGACATATCAGGATGTGAATTGGTTATGGCAGGTCAGAATAATCAGCTTAATCATTTTGAGTATTTCTTTGAATATAAAAATGAAGATGAAGAATTCATAAAGCTCAGATCAACAGATAGCTATGAATATTCAATAGTGTTACGAGGGATGAAATTCTCATTTATCGAAGGTTATTTTGGAAACAGAGTAGTTGATTTTTCCCATAAAGGATTCAAATTTAATGAGGAAATCTGGGATAAGATAAAGGGAGAAGTTTTTGGTAATGACCCTGTTTTTAAAGTTATTTTGTCTAATCCTATTGGAATTCCTATCGAAAGTGACATTAACATTAATGCAAGTAACAAATCCGGTCAAACTGTTGAGATTTCTCATAAAGATTACCTTATCGAATATCCGTTGAATAAGGAAGAATCCCCTAAATACTCTGAACTTGAGTTTAATTCATTAAATTCCAATATTCTTGAATTTATTAAATTACCTCCTGACGATTCAATTATTTTTTCTGTTGGCATGGCCTTTAATCCGGCAGGAAGACCTGATAATGATCACTTGAACTTTGTATCCCCAAGCGATATTTTTAAAATAGGAATGGAATTTACAGTGCCTATTGTTGTTAAGGGCGGATTCTTTTCTTATTACGACACTTTGCTTTTTTCTGCGGG
>CAYXJA010000059.1:5844-8407 GCA_964465425.1 uncultured Prolixibacteraceae bacterium
AAATTTAAGAAAATCAAATGCATTCCTAATCGAGGCAACAATTTTATCTCCTTCTGATGGAGAAAAACCTGCCAAACTTAAATACGATAATGGTTTTGACCTTAAGATAATACTTGATGTTACGGCTGATTTATAATAAATACATACACACTCCTGCGATGAGGATTTTTATGCTTATCGTTTTTGTTCTTTTCGGACACAATATTTCAGCTCAACACAATATTCTTGATTATCAGAATAAAAATAACCCTCTTTTTTTTAATCCTGCCTTTAATGTAAATGATGTACAATTCGAGGGTACAGTTATGCCGGTATCAGCTACCAGTTTTGAGCTAAATCTTCCTTTTTCACTCAGTGATATTTTTTCAAAAGAAAACGATATGAATATCATTGATATGAATCGTCTATATAAAAGAGCCGGTAAGGAAAATGCATTGATGTTGAACTCAACTCTTAGCTTTATTCGATTTTCAGGTCATTGGTTAGATGCGAAATGGGGTTTTCAGGTATATGAAAACCTGACTGCAGCAGCAAGCTTTGAAAAGAACGTGATTAAACTGATTAACAAGGGCAACGGTGATTTTATCAGCGAACCTTTTATTACAAATATCCCATTTTCTGTAAAGAATTACACAACATGGCAATTATCTTATTCCAAAGAATTAAATGATAAGTTGCTTTTTGGTGTTGCAGCTAAATTATACTTCGGTAAGAATGGAATTAATGCTGATGCAAATGTTTCAATTGTTACCGATTCGCTTTATGATTATATTGATATTGGACTAGAGGGTAATGTTCTGGCTTCCGGTCCTGTTGATCTGTCGGTCAACGATGCAGGTTTTGTAAATGGAATAGAACTTCATTCTGATTATTCACTTTCTGATTATTTGTTTCAATTCAGAAATCCCGGACTTGGAATGGACTTCGGGATTGAATATGAATACGATCCTCGACTGAAGTTTTCAGCAAGCATTATTGATTTAGGTTTCATCACTTGGCTTACTGATAATTTCAACATCAATATCGATGGAAAAAGCAGGTGGAATGGACTTGAGATATCAAATCTCGTGAACTTCCCCAAAGATGAAACAGTAATTGAAGATCTTGAAAACATTAGTATCGCCGATACACTTTTCTATAGTGCAATGACTCCCGGTGATGATTTATTTGCATCTGTCACACCAGTTAAGTTATATCTGGCTGCTGAATACAAATACGATAAGAAAATCAGCCTTTATGCAGTAAACAGGTTAACCTTTATCGATAAATTCATTGATGAATCATTACTTATTTCAGGCGATTATTATTTAAACAACTACTGGACTCTTTCTGCCGGATTAAACCTCACAAACAGGTCGTATTTCAATATTCCTTTTGGCATTTCATTTAAAAGCGAATCAATTAGATTTTCAATTTCTACAAATAACCTCTGGGGACTTGCTTTCAGCTCATACAGCAGAACTTTTGGGGGGAGCATTAATCTTGCTTTCAATATCAATGGTGCTTCTCAGCTTGAAAAGGACATGATGAAAGTGTTCCCGTTCTTCAGACCTTATAAGAGGTGGATGGGAAACAAGTAGTATTTCTGTTTTATGATTTTAAACTTAATTCCTCTTGGGTAGTCTAAGTAAAAAATATTTATTTAATTTTAAGATTATAAACAACATATGAATCAAAGGTTTATTGATCACATTGTTGATGAAAATATTTACTTGAAGACTAATTGTTTCTATTTAATGATTTTCTAATATTTTATAAATCAGATATGAATAAAAGAGACTTTTTTAAAACTAGCCTGGTAGCAGCCGGAGCATTACTTTTACATCGTAAAGCTATGGGTTTGGAATATTTTCCTACTAAAGAAAACGGAGAATGGGCAATTCTTTATGGCACATGGTGTGGTACATCGCGTGATGCAAGTGTATGGATTTCCGAAGGAATGGATGGTATGGCCAACGTTTTTGATGTTCGGGAGAATCCGGATTTATCGAAGTTTAAACATGTTGTCGTTGGGGGATCTATTCGAGGGGGCGTAACGCCAAAGGAATTGCAGGATTATTTAACCAAACACAAAGGGGAATTGAAAAATAAAATAAGAGGATATTTTGCAGTTTGCGGTAATATGAGACAAGCAGTTACCCAAAATCAATATCAAAGCTTCTTCGATAACCATCTTGTTAAACTTACCGGTGTTGAAGGAGTGCCGTCAAAAGTTTTTTTAGGACGTATTACCTGGGGGCTGATGGAACCGGATGTCAGAAAGCAAATGCAATCTTTTCCTAATATGGAAGAATATGATAATCTTAAACGTAGTGAATGTATGGCTTTTGGCCGGGAAATTCTGGGTAAAATGAAATAATAAAATCTAAACTGGATTTTTTTTCATAATGAGTATTCCAAAATGGATATTTGAAGCCAACATTTTTAAATTATTGTTTTAAACTTTTAGGCTGTTTCATAGTCTTATAAAACAAATCGATTATCTTTTTTATTGCAAAAGGGATTTCTTTTTTAATGTGAACAATCATAAACACTATAATTAGTTACAATGAACACTAAACCA
>CAYXJA010000060.1:0-8264 GCA_964465425.1 uncultured Prolixibacteraceae bacterium
CCTGATTTTATTTCCATTAATAAAAGTATGAAAACCAAAAGTACTACTTATTTTAATTTACTGAAGTTATCGTTTATCTATAATGGAGAAATATAATCCGGCAAAGATTCCTCGCTTTGCTCGGAATGACTGTCGCTTGTACAGATTACCACTCAATGATAATCTTGTATTTATTAGCCGTCATATAGAATTTGCAATCCTGGCCAGCGGTGTTTTATCAGGTGCAATATAAACACAAATGGGAACCAATTTTTTAAGATTAGTTCCCATTTCGCTTTGGGACATTAGTTTCCTAAAGTGTCAGGCTACGGTTATAGCCGGCTTTTATAATCTTTTCAGATTTATATCAGCCTTTACCTTTCATCAGTAGTGTTTAGATTACTGAATCAAAGTTGTCCTTTCTCAAAATCATCATGTCTTGTCTTTCAACGAGCTTTTGAAGATTAGTTTCCGGGACGAAGCGTCAATTATAATTTTACCATTACTACCGGTTAAGGTATTTTCTGATAAATTTTCTGATGAAGTCTTAGTATTTCATCGGAAATGATATAACCGACATAACCAGTTATTTCAGTCGAAAGTTGATTGATCTTTGTTGTTAGACATTGACTTTTCATTTCTGCCTCTATTAAACTTTTGAGATTTAACTTGTGGCATTATCGTCGGTTTCCCGCCGTTTAGACTTTTATCAACTGTTGCAAGTTGGGTCGAAATGCATCTGTTTTCAACTGTAAATAGTGATTATAGAATTTGAAAGAACGTGTCTTTCAGGTTCCGGCTTCTTTCTTCCAATGAGCAACCTTTCGATTGAATGAATCAGATTAAACTTCATTTAAGTAGCTATCATCTTTTTCCTCATTTTCAGAGTAACTTTATCGCTTACCTGATATATCAAATGTAAAGTAGATTATTAATTTTAGCAATAAAAACAAGTATTTTGTATTACCTTGATATCAACTATGTTATGAACAGATATTGATATAATGATAACACCGTCAGTACTAAGCTTAGAAAAAGTCAATACCATTTTATCAACATGTGTTAATAACTTTAATTCACATAAATTCACTGGGTTGAGTATTTTTTTAAAACCAAAATGTTGAAAAAGGAGGTAAATCTATCTAAGGAATTATTAAATTTCAATTTCTCCTCTCATCCTGTTCCGGAATCGGGTTATTCTTGTATAACCAACACTCTTTAAAATATTAATTGCGGATTCAAAATGACGCGATACCTGTGAAGGATGATGGGAATCTGAACCAAGGGTTACAGGGACGCCTAACTTACAGGCTAAAGCTAAAGTGTCTTTATTTGGATAAAACTCCTTGCAGGGATGATCAAGTCCACTTGTATTCAATTCCAACACAACATTGGCCTCTTTCATTATCTTTAAAGTCTCTTCGTATAAATTTGATTGATCAGTTTCAGGCCAGCAGTTCAATTTTTTTATAATATCAAAGTGACCGATTATATCAAAAAGACCCGACTTGATTGCTTTCTTCAGAATATCAAAATACATCTGATATACCTCATTATTCGACCACTTGCCATAATAGGAAGGATCTGAATCAAAGTTCCAGTCATCAATGAAGTGAACTGATCCAATTACATAATCAACAGGAAAATATGATATTACCTGACGGATTTCTTCTTCTTTATCAGGGAAATAATCTACTTCTAATCCAAACCTTACCTGTACATCTTCTGAGAAATTATTACACAGATTCTTTAGATTCTCACGCAAAACCGGAAAGTCAACTTCCTTTACGCACCAGTCGACAGGTAAAATTGTAATGTGATCTGAAAAGCCTATTTCAGCAAGATCCTTTTTTCGGGCAGCTTCAAGATAACTTAAGTATGTATCCTTTCCATCCGAAAAAGTAGTATGCATGTGATAATCTACCTTGTAACTCATTCAATATCAATATTTATGGAATTTATTAAAAGTTGATTAAAGTTAGTATTTTACAATTAAGATTTTATAGATTGATGATAACTTTTGTAATATTGTTTATTACTTATTTTTCTTTCAGCGTTTAGTTATCCCGGATTCCTTAAAACAATTAATATCAATATTATTGATACAAGGAAATTAAAAATTGCTATTTTTATTGTCCTTTTTAAAATTATGAAACACAATAAAATAAGAATTTGGATTAAAGCTTTCAGACTTAGAACTCTACCGTTGGCTTTATCTAATGCTGTAATGGGAAGTTTTCTGGCTGCTGCTGAAGGAGGATTCAGATGGGAGGTATTCATATTATCCATTTCAACTATTACTTTTCTTCAGATTCTTTCTAATCTGGCTAACGATTATGGAGACGCTGTTTCAGGAAAAGATAATGAAAACAGAATCGGACCTTTACGCGTTACTCAATCGGGTTTGGTTTCAAAAAAAGAAATTAAAGGTTTAATATGGACGTTTGTTGTCCTGTCAGGTATTTCCGGTTCTTTACTTGTGATTTTTGGATTAAAGGATATTTCTATTCTTAAACTGGGCGTATTTTTTGCCTTAGGATTAGTATCAATTATTGCAGCATTAAAGTATACTATTGGCAAGAATCCTTATGGATACAGAGGCTTCGGCGATATTTTTGTTTTTATATTTTTTGGATTAGTTGGTGTAATAGGCACTTATTATTTACATACTCAATGGTTCGATTTATTTGTAATTATTCCTGCTTCTGTAATTGGTCTATTAAGTACCGCTGTATTGAACATTAATAATTTAAGAGATATTGATTCAGATAAAGCTAGCGGAAAAAACACTATTCCCGTTCGAATGGGAGTCCAATTTTCTCAGTATTATCATTTGTTACTTATATTAAGTGCTCTCTTAATTAGCATAGTATATTCATTATACGACATCTATTCAGGCTGGCAATTGCTTTTCCTGATTACGGTACCTCTCTTTTCTATAAATGTTTGGAAAGTTTTTCATTATAAAAATCCCGAAGAGCTGAATAATGAATTGAAAAATCTTGCATTGACTATTTTCATCTTTTCTATAACATTTGGAGTTGGTATGATAATATGAATCTTAAAGCCTCATATAAAAAGCATACTTTCTCTTTTTTACGTCCGGCAGGAACTTCCAGGGGAACTTATAATACAAGAGACAGCTGGTTTATTTTCATTTCAGACGGAGAAGCTACAGGCATTGGAGAATGCCCCCCTTTACCCGGATTAAGTATTGATTTTTCAAATGACTTTGAAAAAAATCTCCACAGAATTTGTGATGATTTTAATAACGATAACCTCGATTTATACACAGATTTAAATGATTTTCCCTCTGTAAAATTTGGTTTTGAAACAGCTACCAAGGATCTCTTTTTTGGGGGTCAACGAAAAATATTTGATAATGATTTTTTCAATGGCACTGAAAAGATTAATATCAATGGCTTAATCTGGATGGGAAGCATTGAATACATGACTCAACAGGTAAAAGAAAAATTCGACGACGGATTTCGATGCCTGAAATTTAAAATTGGTGCCCTTGACGATGACTCCGAACTTGAAATCATCGGCAAATTACGCCAAAAGTTTGATGATTCTGAACTTGAAATCAGAGTCGATGCTAATGGCGCATACTCCCATGAAAAGGCAAAAATTATCCTTGAAAAATTATCCAAACTTAAAGTTCATTCAATAGAACAACCTATTAAAGCCGGGAATCCCAAAGAAATGGCTGACTTATGCAATTCTTCTCCGGTGGCTATCGCTCTTGATGAAGAACTGATAGGTAAAAAAACAATTAATGAGAAAATTGATTTATTGAATGAAATTAAACCTCAGTATCTTATTTTAAAACCTGCATTGTTAGGTGGTTTCAGTTCTTCTGATGAATGGATTTCTATTGCTGAAAAAATGGGAATTGACTGGTGGGCTACTTCAGCTCTTGAATCAACAATTGGCCTGAATGCTATTGCTCAATGGGTTTGCAGTAACGATTATTTTCTGCCTCAAGGCCTTGGTACAGGAATGATTTATAGTAATAATATTGAATCTCCTTTGTCATTGTCAAACGATTATTTGTTCTATGATATTAATAAAAAGTGGAGTAACATTCTTTTTTAAAATTTTCTATGATTGACGGACTTAAAATAAACGACATTTATTATCCGATTAACAAGCTGTTGGATTTATCACGTCAAATGATTGTTGAAACTGATATTCCTTTATGGGAAAGAAAAATATACAGCTTTATTATTGATTGGTTCGAAGAGGAAGACTTTATAACTCAAAACACTTCAGGGAGTACAGGTGACCCAAAAGAGATTCAGCTCTCAAAATCTTCAATGATAGAATCAGCTAAAAGAACTATTGAATATTTTCAGCTTAAAGAAAACGATACAGCCCTTTTGTGTTTACCCGTTGAATATATTGCAGGTAAGATGATGATCGTTAGAGCAATGATTGGCGAACTTAATTTATTGACTATCGAACCTAAAGGACTTCCTCAAATTCCTGACCGTATTATTTCTTTTACGGCTATGGTGCCCCTTCAACTTCAAAACCTTATCAGACAGAATGTTTTTATTGAAATGATTGAAAAGCTTCTTATCGGAGGTGCTGCAGTAAATTCCTTTCTCGAAAAAGAGATTAATAAATTATCTACTAAGGTTTTTCTTTCTTATGGAATGTCTGAAACATGCTCTCATATTGCTTTACGCCGATTGAACGGCAATAATCCCGAAGATGCTTTTAATGTTTTAAAAGATATTCAGATTGATACCGATAATTCCGGATGCCTTAAAATTAAAGCTCCTTTATTAGCTGCTGAAGAAATAACGACTACTGATATAGTTGAAATTGTTTCTCCTGAAAGTTTTAAATTCCTTGGAAGAGCAAACAACATAATTAATTCAGGAGGAATAAAGATTGTCCCTGAAAAGCTGGAAGAAGAAATAAAAGAATTCATTCATGGCGATTATATTATTTCAGCCATTAATGATGATCTGCTGGGTGAAAAAATAGTTCTGGTCATTGAAGGCACAAAGGAAGATATTGATGCTGACGACCTTATTGAAAAGATCAAACTAAAGGCAGGAAGTAAAATATGTCCCAAAGAAATTTTATTCCTTCCTGAATTTCCAAGGAATATCCACATGAAAATTTCCAGAAAAAGTATTTCAAAAATTATAAATAAAGGTAAAAATCTTTGACCAGACTTATAAATTCAGGTGTATATTCATGATGAACTTCTGTTTCAATTGAAATTTCTCTTTCTTCAACAATCTCTGCTTCATGTCTAAATTCCAATAGTATCCTGTTAACCGGTTTAGAAGGCTTTGGCTTAACTTTTAAAAGCCTGCTTACAAATAACCTGTTGTCTGCTGCAAATGACCTTATTTCTCTTTCTGTTTCTATTGGAATAATGATGCTAAGGTGCCCTTCTTTGTTTAACATTGAATTAGCACCTTCAATAAGTACATTAAATGGAAGTAATCCTGAATGTCTTGCCAATAAACGGCTGTAATCACCGGGTTTTGTATTTTGATTGAAATAGGGAGGATTACATACTATGCAATCAAACTTTCTGAAATTATATTTTAAAAAATCCTGAAATGAACAATGTTCGATACTAAGCCTGTCTTTCCAGGGAGAAGTAAGAAAATTATTACTGCAATCTGAATATGCTTTTTCATCTATTTCTATTGCTGATATTAAAGCATTAGTCCTTTGAGCCATCATTAATGAAATGACTCCGGTGCCTGCTCCAATATCCAATACTGAATATACTTTCTCTGCCGAAGCCCATGCTCCAAGAAGTACTCCGTCAGTGCCAACTTTCATGGCACTATTATGTTGCAGGACTTCAAATTGTTTGAATTTAAAATAATTGTTGTGGGTCATTTAAGATCTTTATTAACTCCTAATCCAAAAAGTGCAAAATCATATTTAACCGGATCATCCTTGTCGAAATCCCGGAGACGTTGAGTTATCTCCTCCACTGCCTGCCAGTCGTTTTGCTTTCTTTTTAGTAACCCAAGAGCTCTGGATACATTTCCCGAATGTACATCCAAAGGCAACATCAGGGCTGAAGCAGGTATTTCTTTCCAAAGACCAAAGTCAACACCGTTACAGTCCTTCCTGACCATCCAGCGTAAAAACATATTCAGTCTTTTACAGCTTGCTTTACGTGAAACATCGGCAATATGTTTCTCTGATCTCTTATCATGTTCAGTTTCTATGAAAATATTTCTGAAATGATGCAAAGATCCATAGATTGTATTGTCCTTTTTATAACCTGTATTAAAAACATTCTCAAGTCCCTTATGATTGATATATATGTTTTTAACGGATCTTAAAAAGAAAAGGGTATCTGTTCCGTTAAAGGTTCTGTATACAAATTTATCAAGTGCAGAAAAATCTTTATCAGATCCGCTTATTATAAATTCATGAGGGAAATATCCCATCTCCTTCATTAGCAGATTGGCACTTTTTATAATTGATTTCCTTACTCCCCAGGCTATTGTTGAAACAAGAAATCCAGATATTTCAATGTCTTCTTTTTTATCAAATTGATGGGGTATGGAAATAGGATCATTTTCAATGAAAGAAGGGGAGTTGTATTCAAGATATTTTTCTTCAAGAAATGCTTTTAATTCTTTGTCAGTAGATGAAATCATTTATTATTCTTCTGAAATTATCATTCCATCCTTGATTTCAAAAATAGTATCACTCATCTTGGCAAAATTATGATCATGAGTAACTATAATAAGAGTTTGCCCAAATTTATCGCGCAGAGAAAAGAATAAATCGTGCAATTCATTTTGGTTCTTACTGTCGAGATTACCGGTAGGCTCATCAGCAAAAATTACTGAAGGATTGTTTATCATTGCACGTGCAACTGCAACTCTTTGTTTTTCACCTCCCGAAAGTTCTGTTGGTTTATGATGAAGCCTGTCAGCAAGACCAAGGAAAGTAAGTAATTCGCTTGCTCTTTTTTCTGCCTTTTTCCTGTTGGTATTAGCTATGAAAGCCGGTAGACAAACATTCTCAATTGCAGTAAATTCAGGTAAAAGATGATGAAACTGAAATACAAACCCGATATGCTTGTTCCTGAAAGCAGCTAACTCCTTTTCTTTAAGCTTTGTCGGATCTATACCATTTATTGACAATATTCCGCTATCCGGATTGCTGAGTGTACCAAGTATTTGAAGAAGAGTTGTTTTCCCCGCGCCACTAGCCCCCACTATTGATACAACCTTCCCTTTTTCAATTTTAAGCGAAACCCCTTTTAATACCTGAAGGTTGCCAAATGATTTTGTAATATTATCAGCTAAAATCAAAATATCTTATTTATAGTGTGTTAACCTTGATTATCCTTTCTTTTCATTTAAAGGATCTGTATCATTAATTATTTCGTTTATGTCTTTTTTAATTTTTTCCCCAGGCCCGGTAATATCTTTCTTTATACTATCTGTCGATTCTTCAAATTCACGTTTTATTTCACTGGTTGCTTTGTTAAATTCTTTTGTGACTTTACCCAATGTCCTTGCTATTTCAGGAATTGACTTTGCCCCAAATAGAAGTAAAACCGCAAAAAGTATTACAAGTATTTCTGATCCGCTCATTGAAAGGCTAATATAATTCTTTTTCTGATCCACAAATTTACAGGAATTACTCGAATATAAATAATCTTAATATACTAATGTTTATTTTCTGCTATAAGTCAGGATTTAAAACATTGTCCTCAAAATTGAAAAGTGTCCGGTAAAAAGTTTACTACTTTTGACTTCACCTAATACTTAAATTCTTATTGTAATGAAACAAACATTTATTCAGATGAAAAAATTGAAATTTTTATTAATCATTCTTTTGACTTCTGTTTTCTTAAAGGTCTCTGCCCAGGACTACCATGTCAGAATCGCTTTTATTGGAAACAGTATTACTATTGGTGCCGGCCTTCCTGATGCTACAAACCAATGCTACCCTTCAGTTGTTGACCGTATGCTTAAAGAAGTATATGGAGATACTTGTATTGTCAATAACTATGCTGTTTCCGGAAGAACTTTACTCAGAAAAGGCGATTTCCCGATATGGAATGAACCTCAGTTTCCTATGATGTGGAAATTTGCTCCCGACATTGTCTACGTACTCATGGGGACCAACGACAGTAAACCCTACAACTGGGAACCATATGGCAATGAGTTTTATGAGGACTATATCGCTCTTATGGATCACTTTAAACAAAGAAACCCAAGAGTGAAATTTATTATCAGCTTTCCTCCTCCGGCTTATAAGGTTGTCTTTGATAT
>CAYXJA010000061.1:0-8250 GCA_964465425.1 uncultured Prolixibacteraceae bacterium
CGCGACCCACGGCGTGACAGGCCGTTATTCTAACCAACTGAACTACCGCACCAATTTTATTTGGCTTTCAACTTTTACATTAAATTATTAACACTCTCAAAGAACCAACCTTTGTTTTGCATTTTTCAAAGGCGTTGCAAATATATATGTTCTTTTCTTATCTGCAAATAGTATCTGTTAAAAAACTGAACTACTTTTTATCCTAAAATTATAAACACCTGAGACAAAACTACTATCCTTTGAAAAAGCTGAAATGTACACTGCCATATTTTCTCATTTCATAGAATCCGGGCAGACCACTGAAGTCGTAAATCTTTGAATGTTCAATTACCATCAGGCCTCCTTCTGCAATTAATCCCCGTTTTATAATTAATTCGGGCACCTCCCTGAACCTTGGATGATCATAAGGAGGATCAGCAAAAATAAGATCGTATTTTGTCTTTTCACCTTCAAGAAATTTGAATACATCAGCTCTGTATACCTTTGCCTTTTCATTCAGTTCTTTTAACACAGACTTAATAAACGTCAGATGCTGAAAGTTAAGCTCTATCATTGTGAGATCATTACATCCTCTTGAAATAAGCTCATAAGAAATACTACCTGTACCGGCAAATAAATCAAGACACTTTATTTCTTCAAAATCTACAAGATTTGTAAGGATGTTGAATAAACTTTCTTTTGCAAAATCAGTTGTCGGTCTTGCCTTAAAACTTTTACCGGGATTAAACATCCTGCCTTTGTATTTCCCTCCTACTATTCGCATAATGACATTTGAGTAAGGGGAAGATAATAATGATCGGGTTTCTGCATAAATGAAGCGCTTAATGAAAAACTTTTGTTAATTCTGGCAAAATGGGCCTTCCCAAAATAATTCTTTAGTGAAGAAACAAAATCGCCATGAGCGTCCATATCTCCCATCAGAAGTATTTCTGTATTTTTTTCCAATTCAAGTTGTTTGGCAATATAGAGGGTATAATAAAGACAATCGGAATCATTTTTCACATAAAAATTATTGAAGAATAATATTTTATTTCCGTCAGTTACTGCAGCCTTTAATGCATTTTTGCTTCTTGCCAAAGCCATCACTTTATTATTACCGACTTCCTTAAAAACAAAATCAAGGAAATAAGATCCGCCGGAATAAAATTTACAATCAGGAAATTCTTTCAAGAAAAATTCATGAATAATTTCAGGTATACTAAATGCAATAGAAATTTCGCCTTTTATGATTTCATTTCTTAAAACGATATACCCATTTTTCTTTTCTGTCATGAGTTCATAAACATCAGGCAGATCTGTTAGATCAACTATCGAATTGGGATATAATGCCTCAACAGTGTCTTTAAATTCAATATTTACCTTACGGTATTGTTTCTGTAAAGCCTCTTCCTTTTGTATTATTAACTCAGCTTCATATTTAAGCTGAAACTGTGTAGCACAATTAATTGTTTCTTCATAATATGCTACATACTTCATTGAAAGTGTATCGTATACTAAAAAATAAAATCCATTCAGTGAGCACTGAATGGATAATATATAATTATGACAATTTTCTGTGTCAAATGATTCGTCAAAATAACGGCATGATATCATGTTAACCCGTTATTTTATTCCCAGTTACCAGCATTGTTGTTAGGTTCAACTACTGAACCAACTTTTAATCCCGGGTAACGGTTATTCTTACGGCTTTGTTCGTTAAGGTTAATTATTTCCTGTCTGTATTCTGCCATCAATGATTTCAGAATTTGATTGTTATGAGCTCTGGCTTCGAAAACCGGCACCATAACTCCTGATCCTGTCTTGATAACTGTTTGTCCCAACCAGAACTCTTCACCTTCAGATCCGGGAATTGTGCTAATTTTATCTATTGGAAAACCTGCAGCAAAAATTTCAGTTAAAACACCTACTTTAATTGTATCACGAATAATCAAACCTTGTTTCATTGCAGCTTTTTCATCAAGCCCTGCTTCGATCATACTATCTGTCAACATACCAATCTTACGGATCTTAGGTATCTGACCATATTTAACAAAGTTGACCAGTGAATCGAAATCACCACAGAACTTACCGTTCACTTCTTTAAAAGCAATTTCGGCTGTACGAATATCTTTAAGACTTTGGATAACAGCTTCATATTTTGCTGTCTGTTCTTTTTTAAAGTTTATTGGCGTTTGAATAGAAACCCAAATTCTATATGCCAAAAAAATTGATGCTGCAATCAGTACAACTTGGATAATAATTCGTTTCATTTTATTTTAATTATAAATGATTTTTATTGGAATGCCTGCAAATTTATAAAAATTTTTAGATTTTGATCAGACTAAAGGATTAATTTAGTCATTATGTTTGAAAAGAAACTTGCACAAATAATTATCAGTAATTTAACTGTTGAACCTACTGCCAGTCAGCTCAAAGCATCCGAAGCCATTTCCCGTTTCCTCTTTGACGATGATCAAAGTTCCATTTTCCTCTTAAAAGGCTATGCCGGGACCGGTAAAACATTACTTGTTAGCACATTGGTAAAATCTCTGAAGCAGTTCAGAATTAAAACTGAATTGCTTGCACCAACAGGAAGAGCGGCCAAAGTACTCACTGCATATACCGGAAAACCGGCTTTCACTATTCATAAAAAGATTTACAAACAACAATCAACAACTGATGGTCTCGGCAAATTTGTTCTTGACTTTAACAAAAGTGCCAATACCCTTTTTATTGTTGATGAAGCGTCCATGATTTCCAATTCTTCGCCTGAATCTAATATCTTCGGCTCAGGAATGCTGCTCGACGACCTTATTGAATACGTTTACAACGGCAAGAATTGCAGATTAATGCTTGTTGGCGATACAGCCCAGCTGCCCCCTGTAAATCTTTCTATAAGTCCGGCACTCGACCAGAAAGTACTGGAAAATTATAACCTCACAGTATACTCTGAAATACTAAGTGATGTTGTCCGTCAGTCAGAAGAATCAGGAATATTATATAATGCTACTGCCATCAGGTATCATGTTAAGAACAAGCAGGTCAATGAATTCTTTCGCATTAAAACAGAAAAGATGGATGACATCTTCAGGATTTCAGGCGATATACTGATTGAATCAATAAGCGACTGCTACGATAAATATGGCACTGAAGAAACGATAATTGTTACCCGCTCAAACAAACGGGCCAACAAGTTTAATGAAGGTATCCGAAAATCAATATTATGGAGAGAAAACGAGCTTGAATCAGGTGATATTCTGATGATAGTCAAAAACAACTATTTCTATTCATCTCCTGAAGACAATCTTGAATTCATTGCCAACGGCGATATTGCCAAGGTAGTAAAGGTTGTAAAAACAGAAGAAATGTACGGTTTTCGTTATGCTACTGTGATACTTCAGTTTATTGATTATGAAAATATTGAAATGGAATGTAAAATATTTCTTGATACATTGACAATTGATGCTGCATCATTTGGGACTGAACAAAACCAAAAACTTTTCAATGCAGTGCAGGAAGATTATCTGCATATAAGAAACAAGAAGAACAGATGGAAAGAGATCAGGGAAAATGAATATTTCAATGCACTTCAGGTTAAATATGCTTATGCAGTTACATGTCATAAAGCACAGGGAGGTCAGTGGGATGCCGTTTTTATTGACCACGGATACCTGACACAGGATATGCTTTCGGTTGACTATCTGAGATGGTTTTATACAGCCTTTACCAGACCTAAAAAGAAATTATTTCTTGTAAATTTTAATAAGAATTTCTTTAGTGAAGAACAGGATTAATTTTCAACATCAATCACCAAACCCTCTTCAGCAATAATTGTTTCCGGGAATATTTCTTTTGCCTCATCAAGCAGAATTGTGCAATCTTTATATCGGGCAGAAAAGTGACCAAGTACGAGGCGGCCTGCATTGCTGTTTTTGGCAATCATAGCAGCCTGACCGGCTGTTGAATGAAAAGTCTCCCCTGCCCTTTTCAACAGCGATTTGTCATAAGTAGCTTCATGATAAAGCAAATCAACACCCTTTAAAGTATCTGCCAGTTTAGGCAAATAAATAGTGTCGGTACAAAAAGCATAGCTTCTTGTTTTCTTATTGGGTTGGGTAAGTTCACTGTTGGAAATTATCGTACCGTCTTCAGTAATGTAATCAGCACCAAATTTTATAGCAGGCAGATCCCTTAAAGGAATATGATATTCCTGAATCTTTTCCTTCTTAATATTTTTAGGCTTTTCTTTTTCAGAAAAAATAAATCCGCAACAAGGAACCCTGTGTTTCAAAGGTATTGAAGTTACTTTCACTGCATCATCTTCAAATACTGTTTGTTTCCTCTTGAAATTCAAGGGATGCCAAATAATACGGTATCTGATTTCCGCACTAAGATATTCAAGCTGAATCTTAAGTATATCCGGTAATTCTGAGTGTGAATAAATGTGAATATCGGAAGAACGGCCTACAAGCGCGAAAGTAGATAAAAGTCCGATAAGACCGAAATAATGATCACCGTGAAGGTGTGAAATAAGAATATGATTGATCTTTGAAAATTTAATGGAGTACTTTCTAAGCTGAATTTGAGTACCCTCACCGCAATCAATTAAAAAAAACCGCTCACGTATGTTTAATACCTGAGCGGTTGGATATCTTTTTGAAGTCGGAAGTGCTGAGCTTGTTCCCAATATGGTCAGGCTGAATGGAATCATCAATTCAATTCAGTTTCCATATATCCTTCAGCTTCATCAAGACTATCCTTGATATTAAGGATAGTATCAAGAAGCGAAATCTTGATCAGACTTTCAACTTCAGGTTGTAAACCTGTTACTACAAATTTGCCCTCAGATTGCTCACATAGCCTGTTTGCAACGAGAATAGCACTCAAACCCGATGAATCACAATATTGGCAATTACTTAGATCAAGGATCATATTTTTAGTTCCCTGACTGGTAATCATCACAAATTCTGATTTTAGATCCGGTGCGTTTGTTGTATTCAGTTTCTCTGCGTTAACTGTAACAACAACATATTTTTCTTTTTTGTCGACTTTATAATCCATAGCTATAGCAAGGTACAAATTTCAAAAATAAAATGCACGAGAAAATATTATTTTTTTCCTTTTTCTGATTTTTCCATCTCATCTTTTAACGCTGCAAGATCAGAAATATCGCCTAAAGTTGTTTTTTCTACGTTGTCATTCACATTTTTAACAGATTTTGCAGCCTGTTTTGTCTGAGCTTTCTTGGTTTCTTTTTCTTCAGCTCTCTTTACATCTTCCCATACTCTTGAGTGAGAAAGGATGATTCTTTTAGCAGCTTTTGAAAATTCAATGACCTTGAAAGGAAGTTTGTCTTCAACATTTACAGGTGCATTATCTTCTCTTGTAAGATGTCTTGGAGTAGCAAAACCTTCAACACCGTATGGCAATGCAATTACAGCACCTTTGTCGAATAATTCAACGATAGTACCTTCATGAATTGAATCTACAGTGAAAATAGTTTCAAATACATCCCAAGGATTTTCTTCAAGTTGTTTGTGGCCTAAGCTTAAACGTCTGTTATCCTTATCAATATCAAGAACAACAACTTCGATTGCAGCACCTATTGAAGTGAATTCAGATGGGTGTTTGATTTTCTTTGTCCAGCTGAGGTCGCTGATATGGATAAGACCATCAACACCTTCAACTATTTCAACAAATACACCGAAGTTAGTGAAGTTACGAACCTTTGCTGTATGTTTAGAACCAACGGCATAAAGACTTTCAATCTTATCCCATGGGTCAACATTAAGTTGTTTGATACCAAGTGACATTTTGCGTTCGTCACGGTCAAGTGTAAGAATCTGAGCTTCAATATCGTCACCAACAGCAAGGAAGTCCTGTGCACTGCGTAAGTGCTGGCTCCAGCTCATTTCAGATACGTGAATCAAACCTTCTACACCCGGAGCTATTTCAACGAATGCACCGTAATCAGCCAATACAACTACTTTACCCTTAACTGAATCACCTACTTTGAGGTTAGAATCAAGGTTATCCCATGGATGTGGAGTAAGTTGTTTCAAACCAAGAGCAATACGTTTCTTGTCATCATCGAAATCAAGGATAACAACGTTAATCTTCTGGTCTAACTCAACAATTTCATTTGGATGTGTTACACGTCCCCAGCTGAGGTCGGTAATATGGATAAGTCCATCAACACCACCAAGGTCAATAAATACTCCGTAAGAAGTGATATTTTTAACAGTTCCTTCAAGAACCTGACCTTTTTCAAGTTTGCCGATGATATCTTTCTTCTGCTGTTCAAGTTCAGCTTCAATAAGAGCCTTGTGAGAAACAACAACATTACGGAATTCGTGATTAATCTTAACGACCTTGAATTCCATTGTTTTATTTACAAAAATATCGTAGTCGCGAATTGGTTTAACATCGATCTGTGAACCAGGAAGGAATGCTTCAATACCAAATACGTCAACGATCATACCACCCTTAGTGCGGCATTTGATATATCCCTTGATCACTTCGTCTTTTTCCATAGCTTCGTTTACGCGATCCCATGAGCGAAGTGCACGTGCTTTCTTGTGTGAGAGTGTAAGCTGACCTTTTTTGTCTTCAAGGCTTTCAACATAAATTTCCACCTTGTCACCAATCTTAAGTTCAGGATTATAACGGAATTCGTTTAAACTAACAATACCGTCTGATTTGTAACCGATATTGATAACGACTTCACGTTTATTCATTGAAATAACAATACCATCAACAACTTCCTTATCATGGATAGTTGACAATGTCATGTCATATTTTGATTCCAACTCAGCTTTGTTCTTTGTCTTACTGAATCCTTTTCCGGTTTCAATATCATCCCAGTCGAAATCTTCATCTGCTTCAGCTGTAGTAGCAGGATGCTTTTGAATGTCTTTTTTTGCAGCTTTTTTCTTAATTGAAACAACCGGTTCTTCAATCGCTTCTTCAATCGTTTCTTCAGCAACTGTTGCTGTTTCTTCTACCTGTGGAGCCACTTCTTCCGGTTGCTCAACATTTTCTTTTAATTCTTCAGTCATCTAAAAATTGTGTTTGTAAATTAATAAGTTAGACATTATATTGATTTTATAAATGCGCGGCAAAAATATAACTTTCCCGATAATAATCAAAGAATTCTGATACAAATTACCTGACAGTGAATTATAAATTTATTCATGAAGGTAATATTTGACAAATTTCTTCTTTCTCTCCCGAAAGCATAATATCATAAAATTGCTTTCTGCAGTAAAAATACCTTCAAACACACACCCTCTTTTTCTATAATCAGGCTTAACCTCATTCGTACCACATACCAACCTCATACCAAAAACGAGCCTCGATTTTAGTATTATGGTCGAATGAGGTACGGTTGAGGTAGGGTTGAGGTATAGGTGAATCGTTACTTTGTACTACCCTAAAAATGGTACACACTTTATTGAAAAACCTGTTGACAGATTTCAATTACTTCGCTTTGAAAATTTATGAAATACAATTAATTTAGCATTGAATTCTTATAAAAAGAAATGAATATTGCCCATCGTAATATTTTAAGAGCACACTACAAATGTCTGTTCGAATGTTGGATTCAATGATTCGGATAACTTTCCTTTTTATTTTCTTTTAAATCTTATAATATCATTACAGTAATCTTTATAATCTAAAGATTATGAATAAATTAACAATGATGGAAACTACAATAAATACTACAAATAATTCAATAAATATCGCCGGTCAGGGGATGAATGACAGAATACAAAGATTAAGGAAGTTGTCGGTGGAGACAGAACCATCAATTTCAATAGAAAGGGCACTTATTGAAACCGAATTTTATCAGGAAAACTATGGCAAATATTCAATTCCTGTTTTAAGAGCTTTAACTTTCCTTGAAATCTGTAAAAGAAAAACAATATACCTTGGTGATGATGAATTAATAGTTGGAGAAAGGGGGCCTTCACCTAAATCAGTTCCAACGTTTCCCGAGCTTACCTGTCACAGTACGGAAGACCTTCGCATACTGAATTCAAGGGAAATGCAAAGGTATACTATAAGCGAAGCTGACATTAGCACTTATGCTGAGAAAGTTATCCCTTACTGGCAGGGAAAAACACAGCGTGAAAGGATATTCAATTATGTTCCTGAAGAATGGAAGGCAGCTTATGAAGCAGGGCTTTTCACTGAGTTTATGGAACAACGGGCACCGGGACATACTGCTCTTGACGGGAAGATTTATTCAACCGGCATGATTGACTATAA
>CAYXJA010000062.1:0-8134 GCA_964465425.1 uncultured Prolixibacteraceae bacterium
GAGTTGGGTATAACCTGTGGCAAGGTTGCAATTATTCCATTCATGCTTGCACATAATCCGTTTTGATCAGTATTAACAACTTCTCCTGCAAGTAAAGGGATTTCATTGGGATCAAGATTAAGGTCTTTGATTATGTTATCATAAACCATCTTTACTTTTTTTGTCCATAAAGAATCGTTTGTGTTGGATTCACCCTGATGTAATAATATGCCTTTTATTGTTCCTTCTTCCTGAGCCAGTTTCGCCATTTCGATAAGGCGCCCGTAAGCATTATTGTCATAATCCTTTACCATGCCCTTTAACCAACCCGGCGATGATGAAATATATTCAGCATAATTCTCTTTGTCAAACAACTCAATTTTGCATCCGCCAATTGAGACATTTATTATTCCTACTTTTATTTTTTTCGGCAATGATGAAACCATTGTACGTCCGAAATAATCAGCAGGTGAAAGTCCGGTATGACATCTGCATAAAGGTGGTACTGCATCGTACCATTTGCCTTTTTCCCTTTTAAGATCCGGGCAGTCAAGTGTTGACATTACCCTAAACCTTGGATCAATGCCAATAGTGTCCTGAGCTTCTATCTTAGCATTTCCTTCCATGTTCGATTGTCCAAAACACAGATATATATGGAAATTCTTCTTTTGTGTATCCTTTTTTTTGTTGTTGGACGATGAGTTCTGAGCAGCAGAGCTAAATGATATAAAAACCAAAAGGGTTAAAAGTGTAGTTAAAATTTTCATTTTACGTTATATTTAAGTTTAAGTATTTTATTAGCTGCAATTGCTAAATGTAATAAACTCTTGATTTTTGAAAACTAATTTTAATAATATACAGATCTTAAGTTCCGATAAAATTAATCTTCACGTAGAATATAGATTTTTCATATATTTCAAATTCACCGAGTTTCTTACTGTAAAAATAGAAATAAGAGAATAAGAATGTTTTTGAAATTAGATATTAGGTTTCTAAAATTGAATAAAAATAGGTGGCGAAATGTTGTATTTTAGGGGGCCTTTTTAAATATTGGAAGCCTATTAGTTAAATCTCTTTAATGTTGCCTTTTAGTTAAGATTCTTTTTCTTTTTCTTAAATATTTCTAAAATGATTTTGTATGGAAATATCATTGGAACTGATTTTTTGTATTGTATGTATTCATCACCAAAATCTTTTTTTAATCTCTTTTCCTCAAAAAGCTTAACATATATAATCATGAAAATTGTGAATCCAATTGCAACCATAAAACTCCTAAAGGAATTCAATAATATACCAAAAGCTGAATAGGCGCATATTGTACCGAAAAGCATTGGATTTCTGCAGAATAGGTATGGACCGGTTGTAAGCAGATTTTTCGTCCTTGGACTTATCGCTTTGTTAAAAGCATCAAAGGGGCCTCCTTTCCCATGCTCATAAAGGTAAATGTTTGACCATGCACCAAATATAATCCCTATTATAAAAAGGATTATTGATATTGTTATTCTGATAATGTCAGATTTGAAAATTAAATCACTTGGCAGACCGTATTCTTTAACCGAAATATTGTATTGCCAAAAGGGTATCAAGAATAAAACTATTGCTATTCCAAGTAAATATCCCAATATATGTCTGAAAGTGTCTTTCATGAGTCAGTCTTAATTTTTTTTTCGAAATTTACTAATTAAAATGCATTTGAAATATGATAGTAAGGTGCTGTATAGCAGAGTATATGCACATTCCATTTTGTTGTTAGTTAGTATTACCCGAACTTCTTTTTTTATTCAACGCCTTTTTTAAAGAAGTTATTTCTATTAGAAAAATTCCTAATTTTGAGATTTACATATATGTTCAATTCTTTTTTTAAACCTAATAATCATGAAACGTAAACTTTTATCTTCTCTGGTTTGTATTCTCATCATTTCTTCATTTATTTTTAGTTGTTCTAATGCTTTTTCTAAGCAAGTATGGACCGGAACATGGGGCACATCTCCTCAGTTAACTGAACCTCATAATAATCCTCCTCAGCCGGGATTGACCGATAATGCTTTAAGACAAACAGTCAGGGTTTCAATTGGTGGTGAAGTGATTAGATTGCATTTGTCAAACGAATTCAGTAAAAGTGAAGTGAAAATAAACGATGTTTATATTGCCCTTTCTGAAGGTGGAAGCTCTATAAATGCTTCAACAATAAAGGCTTTGACTTTTAATGGTTCTCCTGAAGTTGTTATTCAACCGGGACAGGCAATTGTCTCGGATCAGATTGAATTTAAGTTAACGCCACGTACTGATGTCTCTATTACTATTAACTTTGGAAAGACTCCTGAAGATATAACAGGGCATCCCGGTTCGCGTACCACATCATATATTCTGGCCGGAAATCAACCGGAAGCAGCCGATTTCTCAAATTCAATAACTACTGATCACTGGTATATTATTAAAGGTATTGATGTGCTTGCTTCCAATAAAGGTGGTGCAATTGCAATTATTGGCAATTCTATTACTGATGGAAGAGGTTCCGGTACTAATAAACAAAACCGCTGGCCTGATATTTTGTCTGAACGTCTGGTTGCTAACCCTTCAACAGCTAATATTGGCGTTCTAAATATGGGTGTTGGTGGTAACTGTGTTTTGAAAAACTGTCTTGGCCCTGCTGCAGTCGACAGGTTTAGCAGAGATGTTCTCGAAAGAAGCGGTGTTAAGTGGGTAATTATTTTTGAAGCAGTAAATGATCTTGGCAGTACTCCCGATAGTATTACTGCAATGAAAGTTGTTGATGACCTTATTGTTGCATATTCGTCCATGATTGAAAAGGCACATGCTAAAAATATGAAGGTTTATGGCGCTACTATTACCCCTTTTGGTAAGTCTTTTTATTATCAAAGCTACAGAGAAGTTGCTCGCCGGAAACTAAATGAATGGATCCGTACAGGCGGGAAATTTGACGGACTTATTGATTTCGATTCAACTGTCAGAGATCCTGAAGATAAAATGACTTTGTTGCCTGATATTCATACCGGAGATTTTCTTCATTTAAACGAAGATGGTTATAAGAAAATGGGCGAATCAGTTAGCCTTGATCTTTTCAATTAAACATGATGAGAGATTCTTTATAAATATTCTCTTTTAATGTGACTTTAAATAATGTAATTTCTTATATAATATCTGATTTTTAAAAAAGAATATTCAATATTGAAAATCGCTTTGCTATTAAGACTGTAGTTTTATGTGCTGAGACGAATAGAATATTTTGTCTTTTTGTCATTTTAAACACAAACCAATAAATCTGAATAATTATGAAAAGAATAGCTCTTTCTTTTTCAATTCTTTTAATTTGTATTATAACACTTGCACAGAATCCGATTATCAGAGATCAGTTTACTGCCGATCCTACAGCCCGGGTTTTCAACGGCAAAGTGTATCTTTTCCCATCCCACGATATCCGCGCAAAGGAAGGACAAGGCCGGCCAAATTGGTTTTGCATGGAAGATTATCACGTTTTTTCTTCTGAAAACCTTACCGATTGGGTTGACCATGGAATAATTGTAAGCCAGAATAATGTAGAATGGGTTAAATCAGATTCATATAGCATGTGGGCTCCAGATTGTATGGAAAGAAACGGAAAGTATTATTTCTATTTCCCTGCCAATGTTAAAGATGCATCTATGGGAAGAGGTTTCGGAGTTGGCGTTGCTATAGCTGATAAACCTGAAGGTCCTTATGTTCCTCAGGCAAAGCCTATTGCAAAATTAGGAGGCATCGACCCTAACATATTTATTGACAAAGACGGACAAGCATACATTTATTGGTCAATGGGCAAAATTTTCGTTGCAAAGCTGAATGAAAATATGCTTGAATTGAGCTCAGAAGCTAAGGTCTGTGAAGATTTACCTAAGAAAGGACTTGTTGAAGGGCCATATTTATTTGAAAGAAATGGAATTTATTACATGACTTATCCTCATGTGGAAAATACAATAGAAAGACTTGAATATGCAATGGGTGATAACCCGATGGGACCATTCAAATTTGCCGGTGTTATTATGGACGAATCACCTATGAATTGCTGGACTAACCATCATTCTTTTATTGAATACAATAATCAGTGGTATTTGTTCTACCACCAAAATGCTTATTCACCTTCGTTCGATAAAAACAGGGCTGTTTGTATTGATAGTTTGTTTTTCAATGAAGATGGTACTATTCAAAAGGTTATTCCTACCCATAGAGGCGTTGGATTAACTGAAGCATCTTCTGAAATCCAAATTGACAGATTTAGCAGTATAAGCGAAAAAGGCATTGAAGTTTTATCTCTTGATACTTTCAATATGTTTAAAGGCTGGAAAACTATTTTTAATGAAACAGGGGCATGGATAAAATATAATGCAGTTTCCTTTTCTGCTGAAAAATACAATAAGCTTGTAGTTAAAGCATTATCAAAAGAGGGTAGTGCGATAAAAGTTTATACTGATTCTGTTAGTGATAAAAATCTAATTTCAGAGATTGTAATTCCAGTAAGTAGTGAATGGGTTAATGTCGAAACTAAAATAAAGAAAAAGCTTAAAGGCAAACATGACCTGATTGTTTTGTCTGATAGTAATAAAAGTGTAGAAATTGACTGGCTGAATTTCAGTAAATAAAAATACAGAAAAGCCATAATGAGTAATTCAGTGATAAGTTCGCTAATCTTATTATGGCTTTTTTACTACATTGATTATAACACCTTCTTTCTCATGAGAAAAGGTATTAAATCCTTTTTTTGTTAAGATATCAAGTATAGGGGCAGGAACAAAAGGAGTAGTGAATTCATAAATCTCTCCTGAATTAAGGTTGCCTGTTTCTTCAATGATTGCATTTAAAGGGCTTCCTCCCGACTGAATAATTTCTCGAGCATCAAAGTGTCTGACTATCATTGATTCATTGTACCATTCGGGCAATTTATTTACCAAATAAGCGGAATCAGAAAAAGAACCAAAAAGTGGCTCTTGGCCTACTTTTGATCTAAGTAAGTTTACGAGTTCTTCAATTTTAATTTCTCCGATTGAGGAGGCTTGTTGAAGGGTAGCAACTTTTGCAACTGTCCTTCTGAGTATTGGATTTTTCAATACAGCAAAAGCCGGAGAAATCTCAATGAGTATTTCTTCCAGAAATGGGTAATTGTCAAGTAGTTCTCCGACTTTTGTTTTTGGAGTTATATCCATTTTTATTTATTTCTTTGAATAAGAAAGCAATCTTTGCTCACCCTCAAGTGCCCGCAGATGAGTGAGATCCTGGGTGAGCTCAATGGTTCCAAGGTATTTACCTTCTTTATCTCTTAAGGCAAAGTATTCAATGTATATAAACCTCTGATGCATGTTTATCCAAAATGCAGCACTGTTTTCTTTTCCGCTCTTGAAATCTTCAAGTATCTGATCTACAACGTGAACACTTGAAGGAGGGTGACACATTCTTACATCGCGGCCTAAAATTGCTCTGTTTCGTGTAAATATTCTATCCTGCCCTAAGCTGAAAAATTTAACTTTATCATCCTTGTCAACAAATGTAATGTCGATAGGTAATGTCTTGAAAAGAGATTCCAGCTCTTCAATATCAAAGCTGCCTGTTGAAAGGTTAATGCTATTTTTAGTGTTGAATTCTATCTCGCTTACCTCTACGTTATCAGGTTTCCATTCAGCATCAGGATCATAGAGGCAAAAACCAAATTCCATTGTTTGAGAATATACCGACCACCAGTCGTTGTCAGTTAAAGTATCCATACACATTGGCAGAAGGATTTCCTCTTCCTTGCCAATCATGTCTTCAACCCCTTTAACGGCAGGTAGCATCAACAATTGAATTATATTTTGAAGGTAATCAACAGAAATAGCTTCCTGATTGCTGACTGCTTCAATCGAACCCTTTATTAACTCCCTTATTTCATCGTGCTTGCCCCACATTACTTTAGGTGGACCTGTTATTCCTGCTTTTTCAAGGAATGGAAATACCAGATATTCTTTTCTCTTATAATGCTTATCAACATCAAAAAGACTATTGAATTTAGTGTGAACAGATATCAACCATCCTTTTAAACCTTCATCTGAAATGTTTTTTGAATTATCAAAAAGTGAATGTAAATCATCAATCACTTTGTATAATTCTAAGTTTTCCTTTTTAAAAGTATCAACCGGATGACCCGGAGGAATTGCTTTAGCTCCTGATTGATCTATATGTCCATCCAAAACCATTGAATGTATGTCACATAGCTTCAAAACTTCTTCCACTGGTAAGCCCTCAGAAATCAGCTCTTGCTCAACTTCTACCACTTCATCATAGGGTATGGATTTCAGAATTTCAGTAAGTCTCTTTCTTACCATTTCAGGAGCTTCCCCATTATGAAGTTGTAATATCATATGTTTCAGCAGTTCTTTTCTTCTTTGGGAGTTGTTGATCAATTCACTCATAAAGCTTTCTTTTTAAAAACATTTAATAAACAAATTTAACCAGATAAAGTTTTTTAATGTTTTGAAACAATTAGGATTATTTATTGATACTCTACCAGTCATGTTCGTACCTGAACCGTACTTTCTCCCATTACATAGGGGGTTTCTCCCTTTATAATGGGAGAAACCCCCTATGTGGTACTTATGAGGTAGTTAGTTAAAAGATATTGGTTTTGTGGTAGAGAGAAGTTTAATTAAGGTTGGTTAATCAATTTTTAGCGTTTCAATTTTATCCATCAGATCCATTATTTGAGATTGCCTTGACCTCATATAGGGGCCGGGATTTGCGATACTGTATTTCAAAGGGGAGGGGAGAGAAGCAGCAATTAATGCAGCTTCACCGCGGGAAAGATTTTTACTTTTTTTGTGGAAATAAATTGAAGAAGCTTTTTCAACTCCATAGATACCCTTTCCGGTCTCGATAACATTCAGATATACTTCCATTATTCTTTCCTTACTCCAGAATGTTTCTATGAGAAATGTGAAATATACCTCAAGTCCTTTGCGTATGAATGAACGTTGAGGCCAAAGAAAAACATTTTTAGCAGTTTGCTGGCTAATGGTACTCGCGCCTCTTATTTTTTTTCCTTTTTTGTTGTATTCAATAGCCCTTTCAATAGCTTCACGGTCAAAGCCGTTGTGCTTTACAAAAAGATTATCTTCAGCAGCTATGACTGCTTTAACCATGTTGGGTGATATATTTTCAATTTTCACCCAGTCTTTCTTTAGGATAATACTTTCACCTTTAAAAGATTGAGAAATGGTTTTGGAAATCATGAATGTTGTTACAGGAGGATTAATGAACCGATAAGCAGCTGTAAAAAAGATTGATGACCCGAAAAAAAAGATTAGAATAAAAAAAATCAGTCTGAATACTTTGCTCATGAAAGATCTTTTTTTAGACTTTCTTAGTGCCGTTTTCTTTTTCGTCGGTTTCTTTTTTAAAGACTTCAGATTTATCATATTCAGGCATTTATATTATACTTAAGATAAAATCATAAAAAATTTTATGGAGAGATTAATCTATAAAATTAATCTGATCGGCTCATTGACAGTTTACCATGCAGTATTCCTTTAATCGAAATAAGATTATCAGAAAGCTCAGTAAGTTGTTTCGCAATTCCCTTAACAGCAACCACTTCCATGCATTTGTCGTTGTTTAGCATGAACCTTTGAGTTGACAAAATCTCATGATAATAATCTTCAATAATAGAAGCAATCTGATTTATTATTTCTCTCTTTTGAGGGTTGTAAATCAATGTGACAGTACCGGCAACTTCGTGGTTGCATTGCCATTTGCGTTCTACTATATTTTTACTTATAAGTTGGCGAATAGCCTGAGAACGATTAGAAAAATGATTTTCTTTAACATATTCGTCGAGAGCTTCAAGTAAATCAGCTTCGATAGAAATTCCAAAACGGGTAACCGACATAGTAGGGTTTTTTAATAAAACATTGTACTAAAATAAGAATTTCAAAAGATTTATTTCTATAGAGAATGTTTTTAATTGTCAATATTAAGTTGTAAATTGAAAAACCTGATAATAAATTTTTTCCAAAAGGGAATTAAATATTTATATATTTTAAATGAACAACCAATTCAAAACTGATGAGTCACCCATTCTTAACGATAGAAAAAGTTTTCTTCCTTTTCATATGGGGATTTCATCTTCCTAAAAAAA
>CAYXJA010000063.1:0-5103 GCA_964465425.1 uncultured Prolixibacteraceae bacterium
ATTGGACAGCCTATTTAATAAAGGTTTAGGAACTCTATTAAAGGTTTTCACCTAAATAGAATAGGTATAGAACTAAAATGGGATTTTATGCATAACCATTTTCATGTACAGTTTTAACTGCTCTACCTGAAGGATCTACCATATTTTTAAAAGCTGCATCCCACTCTAAAGCGATTGGTGTGCTACATGCAACAGATGGAACAGATGGAACACATGAAGCAGCAGAGTCGGAAGGGAATAATTCATGAAAAATAGTTCTGTAATAGTATTCCTCTTTACTCATTGGAGGATTAATCGGATATCTTTCAGAAACTTTCATCATTTCTTCGTCAGAGACCTGAGCTGATGTTATTTGTTTTAAAGTATCAATCCATCCATATCCTACCCCATCTGAGAATTGTTCTTTTTGTCTCCAGACAATGCTTTCCGGTAAATAATCTTCAAAAGCTTTTCTTAAAATCCATTTTTCCATCTTTCCTTTTCCGGACATTTTATCAATCGGGTTAAGTCTCATAGCTACATCCATAAATTCTTTGTCGAGAAATGGAACTCTTCCTTCAATTCCCCAGGCAGCCAAGGATTTATTAGCACGCAAACAATCATAAAGATGTAGTTTATCAATTTTTCGTACTGTTTCTTTATGAAATTCTTCAGCATTTGGTGCTTTATGAAAATAAAGATATCCACCAAAAATTTCGTCAGCACCCTCCCCTGAAAGCACCATTTTAACTCCCATAGATCTTATCACCCTGGCCATCAAATACATTGGAGTAGAAGCCCTGACAGTTGTTGTATCATAGGTTTCCAAATGATAAATTACATCTCGTATTGCATCCAGGCCTTCCTGAATTGTGAAATGAATTTCATGATGAATAGTACCAATATAATCAGCCACTTTGCGGGCTGCTGCTAAATCGGGTGAACTTTCCAATCCTACTGCAAAAGAATGAAGCTGAGGCCACCAGGCATCCTGAGTATTATTGCTTTCAACTCTTTTTGCAGCAAATTTCTTTGCAATAGCTGAAATTATTGAAGAATCGAGACCTCCTGAAAGAAGTACGCCATATGGAACGTCAGACATAAGCTGGCGGTGTACAGCTTCTTCAAGAGCATTTCTTAAAGTATCTATGTCAGATTTATTGCTTTTTACTTCTTCATAATCCATCCAATCACGTTTATACCAGCGAGTCATTTTACCATCTTTACTTGAAAGATAATGACCGGGTTTAAATTCTTCTATCCTCTGACAAAATCCTTCGAGAGCTTTTAGCTCTGAAGCAGCATAGAAAGTACCATGACTATCCCACCCTACATATAAAGGAACAATTCCAATATGATCACGGGCAATTAAATAAACATCATTTTCAATATCATATAAAGTAAATGCAAAAATTCCGTTTAAATCTTCAAGGAAATCTACCCCTTTAAAGCGGTACAAAGCAAGAATAACTTCGCAATCGGATTGTGTAAGAAAATCGTATTTGCCTTCGTATTCCTGTCTAAATTTCTGATGGTTATATATTTCACCATTTACAGCAAGTACTAATTTCCCATCTTTACTGAACAATGGTTGTTTCCCTGAGCTGGGATCTACTATTGCCAGACGTTCATGCGCTAATATAGCCTTATCGCTACAATAAATACCTGACCAGTCAGGACCTCTGTGGCGCAATCTCTTTGCCATTTTTAAGGCTTGTGTTCTTAATGATTGAGGTTCCTGTTTAATATCAAAAATTCCTAATATTCCACACATAAATTTGAGTTTTAGAAAATAAAAATAATGTCTTGTTTATAAGCCCTTTAAAAATACATCTATCTTATCTGCTGCTTTTCTTCCTGAATCTATAGCCCTTACAACAAGACTGGCACCAGTTACTGTATCTCCAGCAGCAAAGATCTTTGATTTAGAGGTTTGCATAAGTTTATTTACCTCAACATTACCTCTTTTATCATAACTAAGACCCAGACTATCAAGCAAGCCTTCATGAACCGGATGGATAAAACCAAGAGCCAATAATACCAGGTCAGCTTTTATAGTTTCAATTTTCCCTGTCGGGAACATCTTCATTGAACCATCATCTAGTTTTTTCCATTCAACTTCTTCAATTTCAACTCCTGTGATAGTACCATTCTCGCCAATGAACTTTCTTGAGTTCAAACTCCATCTTCTTTCACAACCCTCTTTGTGAGAGCTTGACGTTTTTAAAACATTAGGATAAAAAGGCCATGGAGTATCTGGATTAAAATCTTCCGGAGGTTGAGGCAAAAGCTCTATTTGAGTAATTTTAGCTGCTCCATGTCTGACAGATGTTCCAACACAATCAGAACCGGTATCCCCACCACCAATCACAAGAACTTCTTTATCTTTTGCTGAGATTAATTCAGCAACCGGTATTTCTTTTTTTGAGACAAGTGAATTTTGCTGATATAAAAAATCAAGGGCGAAATGAATTCCGTTTAAATTTCTCCCCTCAATTTCAATATTCCTTGGAACTCCTGATCCAATTGCAAGACAGACAGCATCATACTCTTTTATTATCTTTTTAATATCAACGTTTATCCCAATTTCAGAATTAGTTCTAAAAACAATTCCTTCAGCAGATAATAAGTTTAATCTTCTGTCAATAATGGACTTAGTAAGTTTGAAATCAGGAATACCGTATCTTAATAAACCACCAATAGCATCACTTTTTTCAAATACAACAACGCTATGACCCTTTTTATTAAGTTGATCGGCACAAGCAAGACCGGCAGGGCCGGAGCCTATAACTGCAACTTTTTTGCCGGTTCGTTTTTCAGGAATACGAGGTTTCATATAACCTTCAGCAAAGGCGTGTTCAATAGCTGCAGCCTCATTTTCACGAATAGTTACAGAAGAACCATCAAGGGCCAATACGCAACTTTTTTCACAAGGTGCGGGGCAAACGCGGCCTGTAAATTCCGGAAAATTATTTGTAGAGTGCAAAGAATCAATAGCTTCTTTCCATTTACCTTTGTATATCAAATCCTGCCATTCCGGGTTTTTGTTTCCTAGCGGACAAGCCCAGTGGCAAAAAGGAACTCCGCAATCCATACAACGAGATGCCTGTAAAATGCGATCTTCAGTATTCAACACCTGTTCCACTTCACCAAAGTCTGAAATTCTTTCCATTACCGGTCTGTAACCGGCTTCCTTTCTTTGTATTGTTAAAAATGCTTTAGGATTTCCCATGGTATTTATTTTAAAAATGCCTGTTGTTTGAAATTTTATTAATAATCATACTCCACCTGAGCTATTTTCTTTTTAATAGCTTCAATCTTTTCATCATGAAGAACTTTCTTATATTCAATTGGCATCACTTTTATGAATTTCTCAATGTATTTATCCCAATTATCGATTATTCTTTTAGCCAAAGCACTTGACGTATATCTGAAATGAGAAGAAATTAATCCATATAATTCATGAGCGTCAGCACTATCTTCAATAAGAGAAAGTTCTACCATCTCCATATTGCAGAAATAATCAAAGTTTTGATTTTCATTAAGAACATATGCAATACCACCACTCATACCTGCTGCAAAATTTCGTCCTACATTTCCGAGGACCACAGTCCTGCCACCAGTCATGTACTCGCAGCAGTGATCGCCTGCTCCTTCAACAACAGCAATAGCTCCACTATTTCTTACACAGAAACGTTCTCCGACAATACCGTTTATAAAAACTTCACCTGATGTAGCACCGTAAAGCATTGTATTACCGGAAATAATGTTATTTTCAGGTTGAAAAGTTGTCCCTTGAGGAGGAACAACAATAATTTTACCACCTGAAAGACCTTTACCCAGATAATCGTTGGCTTCACCTTCAAGACGGAAAGTTACCCCTTTAGCAAGGAAGGCACCAAAACTTTGACCGGCAGAACCTTTGAAAGTACAACGGATAGTATCGTTAGGAAGTCCTTTATTGCCATACCTTTTGGCTATTTCTCCTGACAACATTGCACCCACAGTTCTATCAGTATTGCAAATAGGTCTGTGAACTTCAGAAGGAACATGTAACTCAATAGAAGGCATGGCAGCTTTAATCAATTCTCTGTCAAGGACATTATCTATTTTGTGTTCCTGATCTTTCACTTTTCTGATATCAAATTGAGAAGCTTCAGAAGGAATAGCAAGTAATCTGGATAAATCAATCTTTTTAGTTTTTGTATTTATTTCCGAAGGAACAAATTCAATAAGATCTGCCCTTCCAATAATATCATCAAGCTTAGTAAATCCCATTTCAGCGAGGTGTTCTCTTACGTCCTGAGCAAGGAAATTAAAGAAATTAAGAAGGTATTCATATCTGCCAACAAACCTTTTTCTGAGATTTTCATCTTGGGTTGCAACACCAACCGGGCATGTATTCATGTGGCATTTACGCATCATAACACAACCTAAAACAATCAGTGCACTGGTTGCAAAACCAAATTCTTCAGCACCAAGGAGAGCAGCATTTATAATATCCTTACCTGTTTTTAACTGACCATCTGCTTGTAATTTCACCTGTCCCCTAAGGTTATTCATAACTAAAGTCTGTTGAGTTTCAGCTAAGCCTAATTCCATAGGTAAACCTGCATACTTGATAGAACTTGAAGGACTAGCACCCGTCCCACCTTCACATCCACTGATAAGAATCATATCTGCTTTAGCTTTAGCTACCCCGGCAGCAATTGTACCTACTCCGCTTTCTGAAACAAGCTTTACACTTATTCTTGCATTTGGATTAACATTTTTAAGGTCGAAAATTAACTGAGCAAGATCTTCAATAGAGTAAATATCATGATGAGGGGGAGGCGAAATCAAAGAAATCCCGGGAATAGAGTGTCTTGTTTTTGCAATTATATTATCAACCTTATAACCCGGCAATTGACCTCCTTCTCCGGGTTTAGCACCCTGAGCAATTTTTATTTGAAGTTCATCAGCATTTATTAAATATTCAGCTGTAACTCCAAATCTTCCGGAGGCAACCTGTTTAATTGCACTCCTCCTGCTCAAACCATCTTCGCTGATCTTGAAACGAGCGGGATCTTCTCCTCCTTCACCTGTATTGCTTTTACCACCTAAAATATTCATTGCAATTGCCAG
>CAYXJA010000063.1:5203-8106 GCA_964465425.1 uncultured Prolixibacteraceae bacterium
GAAATTACTTTCAGCAATCCCTTATTAATAGATTTGATATAATTCTTTTCAGCGGTATGAAAATCTAATTGTAGTTCATGCTTATTAACTAAATCCTCAAGAATTGCAAAAGACAAATAAGGGTTAACAGCAGTAGCACCGTATCCGAATAAAAGGGCAAAATGCATTACCTCACGGGGTTCAGCGGTTTCAACTACTACAGCAATTTGCATTCTTTTTCTTTTCTCAATCAAGTAATGATGAACGGCAGAAACAGCCAGCAAAGAAGGAATAGGAACATTATTTTCATCAACACCCCTATCGCTTAAAATTATATAATGGTATTTATCATTAACGGCTTGCTCAGCTTTATGACAAAGTTCATCAACAGCTTTCTCCAATGAAGAGTTTCCTTCAGCCGAATTAAAAAACATTGGAAGAGTTAAAGCTTTAAAGCCCTTATACCGAAGATTCTTTAGAATATCAAATTCAGTGTTGGTAAGAACAGGGCTTGACAGTTTAACCATTTTGCAAAGATCAGGAGAAGGTTCAAGAAGATTACCTTCCTGTGCTCCGATATATAAAGTTAAAGACATTACAAGTTCCTCACGGATTGGATCAATTGGAGGGTTTGTAACCTGAGCGAATAATTGTCTGAAATACGAAAACAACAATTGCGGTTTATTTGATAAAACAGCAAGAGGTGCATCGTTACCCATAGAAGAAACAGGTTCTTTACCATCATTTGCCATGGGAATCATTAATCTTTCAATATCTTCCTTGCTATAATCAAATACTTTAAGATGGTTTTGAAAGTTTTCAATACCATATTTTACATTCCTTCCTGATGAAATTGAATCAAGACTTATTCTGTTTTTACTAAGCCAATCTTTATATGGATACTCCTTAGATAATGTTTCTTTCAATTCCGCATCATAAAAAACCTTTCCTTCTTCAGTATCGATCATTAACATTTTGCCAGGTTTTAATCTGCCTTTCTCTTTAATTCCGGAAGGATCAAATGAAATAACACCTACTTCAGAAGCTACAACTATCATATCATCCTTAGTAATAAGATAGCGAGCAGGTCTAAGTCCGTTTCTGTCAAGCAATCCACCGGCATAACGTCCATCAGAAAAGAGAAGAGTAGCGGGTCCATCCCATGGTTCCATCAAAATACTATGATATTCATAAAATGACTTCAAATCATCAGATATAGGGTTTTTATCATTCCAGCTTTCAGGAATTAACATTGCCAAAGCGTTAGGAAGACTCTTACCTGACATAACCAGAAACTCGAGAATGTTATCTAAAGAAGCGCTATCGCTCATTCCGGGTTGAATCAGAGGCAAAATTTCATTCAAGTCACCTAAAAGTTCTGATTGCAAAATACTTTCCCTGGCTTCTATCCAGAACCGGTTACCCCTGATTGTGTTGATTTCACCGTTATGTCCCAGGAAACGAAATGGTTGAGCTAAATCCCATGTAGGAAAAGTGTTAGTACTAAATCGGGAATGCACCAGAGCTAAACCGCTGGTAAAATAAGCATTCGAAAGGTCGGGATAATATTCTCTCAGTTGATGAGAAGTAAGCATCCCTTTGTAAATAATTCTTCTGGTAGAAAGACTTACTATATAGAATGTTCGTTTTTGTTTAAGTGAGGATAATAAAGTCGCCTTTTCAATTTTTTTTCTTACCAGAAATAATTTTCTTTCCAGATCTTCCTGGTTAATTCCTCCAGTGATAAAAATTTGTTTTACAAGTGGTTCGGTGCTTCCGGATGTTTCACCAAGGATTTTGCTATTTACAGGAACATCTCGTAAAGCAAGTAAAGTCAAGCCTTCTTTTTCTATAATTTCCTTCATCATTTGAAAACAAAGAGCAAATTCTTTTTGCTCTTTAGGAAAGAAAATTAAACCTGTTCCATATTTGCCTTTTTCAGGAACCGGTATTCCCTGAAGTAAAATAAACTCATGTGGAATCTGAACTAAAATACCTGCTCCATCTCCTGACTTCACATCTGCACCCTCAGCTCCTCTGTGTACCATATTTTCAAGCACTTGAAGTCCCTTTTCAACAATATCGTGCGATTTATTACCGTTGATATTTGCCAATAACCCTACACCACAAGCATCATGCTCAAATTCAGAAGAGTACAAACTATCTCTGCAACTATTTACCTTTTCAATTTTACCTTTCATATTAGCAATCTGTTATGAATTAAAAAATAAAAGAGCAGCAGAAAAACATACTGCTCTTTAAATAAACCATGAGTCTATCGAATAAACAATAACTCTCTGTATTTTGGCAGAGTCCACATTTCATTATCTACAATCATCTCAAGCTTGTCAATGTGGTATCTAATTTTGTCAAAATATGGAAGTACGCTGTCATGATATGCTAAAGCTTTTGCTTTCTCTCCTTCAATTTTATTAGCTACTTTTCTGGCTTCAACCATTTCATCAACTTTTTCTTTAATGAAGCTAACGTGTAATGCTATTTCTTCAATAATCTGACGATCCATTGCTGATAATTCACTTTCTTTTTCCGGACTATAAACCGATTTAATTTTAAATACATTATCAAGAAGCATTGACTGATAGCGGGTTGCTACTGGAATAATGTGATTAATTGCAAGGTCACCCAATACCCTTGATTCAATCTGAATCTTTTTAGTATATGTTTCCCATTTCACTTCATTTCTAGCGTGAAGTTCTTTTTCAGTAAATACGTTAAGACCTGTAAACATATTAACTGTCTCATCTGAAGTATATGCATCAAAAATTAATGGGGCACACGTTTCACAATCAAGGCCACGACTTGCTGCTTCAACTTTCCATTCGTCGGAATATCCGTTTCCATCAAATCTGATTGGTTTTGATGTTTTGATGTAGCATTTAATTACATCAAAAATGGCTTTTTCC
>CAYXJA010000064.1:0-8025 GCA_964465425.1 uncultured Prolixibacteraceae bacterium
TCAAAAGGCAATCCAAATGCAAATTCTGAAAGTGGTAAGGATAAAGGAGTGCAGATAACTGAAAGCCAGATAAGTTTATCATAAGCGTAAAAGGCAGTAAGCATGACCATGAAAACAAATGGTATGGCAATACCTGCAAGCGTATCTTTTTTAAGTATCAGGTATGCATTTAATAAAATAAATACAATTGATATTGCATAAAAAAGGATATACTTTAACCAACTATCCGGTATGATGTTATTATTTTGCTGCGTTTCCTTCACGTACGTAATCGATCAACAATACAACTACGATTGAAGCAGCAAGTGCTCCTACAGTTGAAAGAAATACTATCAACCAGCGAACAGGATATGATTTTTTATCAGCAGGAAATGGATTTTCGACTACAATACCATAGGATATTTTCTTAGTACCGTGACTTACTCCCCAATCATGAAGTATTTTAAGAGAGTCGGCAACATTTTCATATTCAACAAGCATATTAGAGAGTCGTTTATATTCTCCTCCCTTTTCTTTCAGACTGTTAAGTACCTCCTGTGCATGTTTTGTATTACCGTTTTTTACCGATGCTTCCATTAATCCAACAGTAGCAGCTTCAACCTGAGCATCATAATCAAGCAGACCATATTGAGCTCTTAACTCATTCATTATATTGATTACTGAATCTATCTCCTTGTTTTTCTTCTCAAGGTCATGGGCAGCAATTTCAGCCACTTCTAAATATTTTACTGCATGCTGATACTGGAGTAGCTGGTTGAAGTAAAGTATCAGTGAATCAACCATATCAGAAGCCCTTTGCGGATTCTCATCCAGAACTTTAATTTCTACTGATTCAAACTCAGTCTTTTTAAAACTTATGTTTTTATTGAATTTATCAAGTATGTATGTTTTGTATAAAGGATCCTGCTTGCTTATTTTATATACTTTATCAAGCTGGAATGCATCTATAAGTCTGAATTTGATATCAACTGAACGAATATTTTCAAGTAATTGTTCACTTTCTGACTCTTCACTGTATACCTGAAAATTAACAGGATACAACTTGCCGGTTGATTTATATTTAGGTTTAATAAATAATGGCGATGATATTACTACGGAAAGTACAATCGCTGCTATTACTGCTATTGAAATATGGAATTTCCACTTCCAAAGCGACTTTAGGATTCGTTCATTATTAAAAAAATTCTCCATAGGTATAGATTAAAGTTAGTCATTACTTTTCAACGTAAATAACACAATTTTAGTATTGATTCAGTGAATTAAATTGATTCATTTATCTGAAACTACTATAAGAAAATAATTCTTTTTGCCCTTTTGAACGAGAAGGTACTTGTCAGAGATAAGGTTACTTCTTGTAAAAACCATCTCCTGATCTGTAACTTTGTCTTTATTAATACTTAAACCATTTCCCTGTATCGTTCTTCTTAATTCTCCTTTAGATGGGAATATTTCAGTCTTGACAGCCAGAAGATCAGAAATGTTTATGCCATTTTCAAATTCCTCTGATGGTAAACTATATTGAGGAACTCCTTCAAATACTGAAAGGAAGGTTTTTTCATCTAATTTCTTTAATGTTTCTGCAGTTCCCTGTCCAAATAATATCTGTGATGCTTCAATAGCTGAATCCAATTCTTCTTTGGAATGAACCATTGTCGTAACTTCTTCTGCCAGTCTTTTCTGAAGAATCCTTAGATGGGGTGCTTCATTGTGCTGATTAATCAGCCCCTTAACTTCTTCTTCAGATAAAAGGGTGAATATCTTTATATATTTTTCAGCATCAGTATCTGATGTGTTTAACCAAAATTGGTAAAATGAATAAGGTGATGTTCTTTCAGGATCAAGCCATACATTACCTGATTCTGTCTTTCCGAATTTTCCTCCGTCAGCTTTTGTAATAAGAGGGCATGTCATTGCAAATGCCTCACCTCCGCTAATTCTTCTTATCAATTCAGTACCGGTTGTAATATTTCCCCATTGGTCAGAACCACCCATTTGAAGTTTACAATTATAGTTCTGATATAAGTGCAGAAAATCTGTTCCCTGTACAAGTTGATAAGTAAATTCAGTGAACGATAGTCCGTTATTACCTTCTCCGGAAAGCCTTTTCTTTACAGAGTCCTTTGCCATCATGTAATTTACGGTAATATGCTTTCCAATGTCCCTGATGAAACCAAGAAATGAAAATTCCTTCATCCAGTCATAGTTATTTACCATGATTGCTTCATTCGCTTTGCCTGAATTAAAATCAAGAAAACGACTTAATTGTTTCTTCAGACAATCCTGATTATGCCTTAAAGTAGTTTCATCCAAAAGGTTTCTTTCCTGAGATTTACCGGAAGGATCACCAATCATTCCTGTTGCTCCTCCTACAAGTACTATAGGACGATGCCCTGAAACCTGTAAATGTTTAAGCATCATAACTGACACCAGATGACCAATATGAAGTGAATCAGCAGTAGGGTCAATGCCTACATATCCGGTTGTCATTTCTTTCTCAAATTGTTTATCTGTTCCGGGAGTCATGTCATGTATCATGCCCCTCCATTTGAGATTCTCAATAAAATTCATAGTAATAGGATACTTTCAATTAATAATACAAAACCACAATATTAGCTGTAAATATTGTGGTCGCAAAAGTACAAAAATATAGTTATCAGAGAAATAATATTAATTGAAAGATGCAGTGTCTTTAGGATCAACTTCTTCTTTTACTCCTTCAAAAAAATTCTTCAAATAGGGAAGAGTGTTGATTGATAAGTTTCTAAGCGGAACATATAATTTGGCCTCCTGTATTTTCTTTTCAGGCGTTGCCGGAATTACCTTATCTATCCCTTCAACGAAAAGTAGCAAGATCCCAATTATAAATGCTGATTTAATTGTTGCAAATACCATTCCCAGTATTCTGTTTACAGGCCCTACTGATACAGCATTAAATGCATGCTCTATTGCCTGAGCAAGGAAATGAACAAGAATTGAAATCAGTACAAATGTTATCAAAAAAGCTACAATGTTTATGTGTTCATAAGTTATATGAAAATAGCGTACCATAAATGTCTCAACAGCTCCCGAAAACTTTATTGCTCCCCATACTCCGGCAATCAAAGCTATCAACGAAGCAACTTCATATATAAGTCCCTTTGTTAATCCTCCTATTGCAGATGCTATTAAAAGAAAAATGATAATCAAATCTATGTAATTCATGATTTTAGATTTTTGTTATTTATCAAATTTACGGTGAGCTTTATTAAATTAGATTTTTTTGGCCTATTTTTTTACTAAATTCACCTACGAATTTATACCAAAAAAGGGAAAATGAGATTTTTTAACAGAAATGTACATCATTTATTTACTCTTCGTTACAAGAAGATTGATTTTTTTATAAATAATCCTGAGCAACAGCAGGAACAGGTCTTGCTTGATCTTGTCAGGTCAGCAAAGAAAACTGAATGGGGTATAGATCATAGTTATAAAGGCATCTCAGGATATAAGGATTTTATAAATAATGTTCAGCTTAATGATTACGATTCTTTAAAGTTTGATATCCAAAGGATGATCGCCGGAGAGAAGAATGTTCTCTGGCACGGTCAGGTCAAATGGTTTGCTAAGTCATCAGGAACTACTAATGATAAAAGTAAATTTATCCCTGTCAGCAACGATTCATTGCACAAATGCCATTTCAAAGCTCCGGTAGATATTTTTGCCCTTTATGTAAGAAACAACCCTGAAAACAATATTTTACAAGGAAAGAACCTTTCAATTGGAGGAAGCCAGAAGGTTAGCAGCCTTAGTAAGAAAACCAGAACAGGAGATTTATCTGCAGTTATGATTTCTAATCTGCCAATGTTTACCAGATTTAAAAATACTCCGCCTTCCGAAATATCTCTTATTCCTGATTTTGATGAGAAAATTGATAAGATTGTTAAATCTACTATTCATGAGAATATCACCAGCTTTTCAGGCGTCCCTTCCTGGTTCCTTGTCATGATAAAACGCATCCTTGATTATACCGGAAAAGATAATTTACTTGAAGTATGGCCAAACCTTGAAGCTTTTGTTCATGGCGGTGTTAATTTCGATCCATATCGCGAGCAATACAAGAAGTTGATCCCATCCGATAATATGCACTATGTCAATACCTACAATGCATCTGAAGGTTTCTTTAGCATTCAGGACACCCTTACTTCTGACGACATGCTTCTTATGCTCGACTATGGGATATTCTATGAATTCATTCCTATGAAACATTTTTTCGAAGAGGATAAAAAAGTTATTCCTTTGCAAGAGGTTGAAACAGGTGTTAATTATGCAATGGTAATATCAACTAATGGCGGACTGTGGAGATATATCATAGGCGATACTGTAATGTTCACATCAAAATACCCTTTTAAAATTAAAATCACAGGAAGAACAAAACATTTCATAAATGCCTTCGGAGAAGAATTGATTGTGGATAATGCAGAAAAAGGACTAAAGGCAGCTTGCGGGATTACAGGTGCTTCAATTATTGAATATACTGCCGGGCCTGTTTTCATGAATGATGAAAGTCAGGGATCACATCAATGGATTATTGAATTTGAAAAAGAACCTCAGGACCTTTCTCTTTTTATTGAAACTCTGGATAAAGAACTTCAATCTCTCAATTCTGATTATGAAGCTAAAAGATTTAAAAATCTTACACTGACCTTGCCCCAAATTGTTGTTGCTCCCAAAGGTGCTTTTTATAAATGGATGAAAGTAAAAGGTAAGGTTGGAGGACAGAATAAAATACCTCGACTTGCAAATAACAGAGAGTATCTCGACTCATTATTGGATGAAATAAACAATATTTAATTATTGGCTGATTTTGAATCTATTAAAATAAGTTAATAAATTGTTCCTTTTTTATCCCTTTTAAATAGGCTTAGAATCTGCATGTTTTATTACCTTCGTGGAAACGAATATCTTAAACTTTTCTATTATGCATATTGCTATTGCCGGAAATATCGGAGCAGGTAAAACTACCCTGACATCATTGCTTTCCAAACATTACAACTGGAAGCCCAATTATGAAACTGTAGATGATAATCCATATCTTAACGACTTTTATAATGACATGCAAAGATGGTCATTCAACCTTCAGATTTATTTTCTTAACAGCAGGTTTAAACAGATAGTTGATATTATTAATTCCGGCGAAACTGTAATTCAGGATAGAACAATCTATGAAGATGCCGAAATATTTGCACCTAATCTTCATGATATGGGACTTATGTCTACACGTGACTTTGAAAATTATAAAGCTTTATTCAATCTTATGATCGGACTGGTTAAACCCCCCGATTTGCTTATCTATCTCAGAGCCTCTGTTCCAACATTGGTAAATCAGATTCAACAAAGAGGAAGAGCATATGAAGAATCAATACGTCTTGACTATCTTAAGATGCTTAATGAAAGATATGAGCTTTGGATTAGTAAATATACCAGTAGCAATCTCCTTATTTTTAATGTCGACAACCTTGATTTTCAAAATAATCCCGAAGACCTGAGCAAAATTATCGATAATGTCAACTCTCATATTCATGGTCTGTTTTAATGAATAACTTCTGTAATGAAAAGAAATGAAAGCCAATTCAACAGGCTGCTTGATATTATGAGTGAACTTAGGGAAAAATGCCCCTGGGATCGTGAACAAACTCTTGAAAGTCTTCGCCACCTTACTATTGAGGAAACTTATGAACTTGGTGATGCTATTCTCAAAAAGGATATGCAGGAAATAAAAAAAGAACTCGGAGACCTTCTTCTTCACATAGTTTTCTATTCTAAAATTGCTGAAGAAAATAACTCTTTCAATATTTTCGACGTTATTGATTCTCTCTGCGAAAAGCTTATATTCCGCCACCCTCATGTTTTTGAGGATGTAGAAGCAAACACTGCTACGAAGGTTGCTCAAAACTGGGAAGCCCTTAAACTTAAGGAAAAAGGACGAAATAAACGCGTCCTTGAAGGTGTCCCTAAATCATTACCCGCAATGGTTAAGGCTAACAGAATTCAGGATAAAGCCAGAGGGGTAGGATTTGACTGGGAATACCGCGAACAGGTGTGGGATAAGGTTAGGGAAGAATTCAATGAATTCGAAGAAGAGGTAAAAGCTGGTAACTCTGTTGAAATGGAAAAAGAATTCGGCGACATGCTTTTTTCCCTCGTGAATACGGCACGCCTTTATAATATTGACCCTGAAGCCGCCCTCGAAAGAACAAATATCAAGTTTATAGATAGATTCAATTACCTTGAAGAACAAACCTTACTTAAAGGAAAATCTCTTCATGATATGTCTCTTGCCGAAATGGATGTTATCTGGGAAGAAGCTAAAAAATTCGATAAATCAAAGTAATGCGTAAATTTTCTCTCTTACTTATTTTTTGCTTTTCTTTTAATTTTCTGTTACATGCGAATTCAAACAAAGATTCTTCTAATGTTGTTTGTACTGTAATTATACATGGATTGAAAGATACCCGTGACCTTGTTTTATCACCTGTTAAATGGAAGCCTAACGAGTGGATTACTGCCGGAGGAGTTACTCTTGCAACAGGAGCCCTTATAGCCTGGGGAGACCAACCTGTTTATGATTTTTCAAATACTCTACATAATAATACTACTGATTTTTTAGGGAAAGTAATTCAACCAATGGGCAATTATTACCCCATTTCTGCAATTGCCGGATTCTTTACCTATGGTCTATTGGCAAAGGATAATTATTCACTAGAAACATCTCTTATTGCTGCTGAAAGCATTTTCCTTTCAACATGTATGGTGCAATCTGTAAAATACCTTGCAGGACGAGTACGCCCTAATGATTTCGGCACTTCAAACCCTCACCAGTGGGAAGGCCCTTTTACCGGCGATTATTCTTTTTATTCAGGACATACCACAGCTGCTTTTTCTGTAGCTTCTGTTTTTGCTTACCGTTATCGTGATGTTTCATGGGTACCTGTTCTTTGCTATGGATTAGCTACATTAGGCGGACTGGAACGCATCTTCGATAACAGGCACTGGGTAAGCGATGTTTTGTTGGGGGCTGCTATTGGTACTGCCAATGGAATTTTCTTGTGTAAATGCTGGGAAAAATCATCAATTAAATTTTTTCCAGTCGTTTCAACTGATCATGCTCAGCTATCTGTCATAATTCCAATAAATAAGTAAATTAGTGTTGTATTTTCTAAATTACGATTAATATGAAACGAACATGTTTGCACACTATCACAAACACCCATGAATTGAAAATCGGCGGTAGCCAAAATGAATCATGTGAGTTCCATCCGGCAATTAGAAAAACAAATTATTTTCGGATGAAAAAATTACTCTTTAATTCACTTTTCATCTTTTGGACATTTGTTTCTTTTGGTCAGGTTACAGGAGGCTATCACTCAAATATGGAGGAACTGAAGCAATTATCTATTGATGTTGAAAATAGAAATATTGTTGATGGTGTATATGTTGATGGCTCCCCTTATCTTGAAAAAGAATACACTAAGGGAATTTTTTATTTAAAAAACAGTAAGCCCATTGAATCATTGATGAGGATAAATCTCTTTAAAAATAATTTTGAATTTGAAATTAATAAATCAATACGTGTTGTTGATCCTCTTTCTATCGATAGTGTTATTTGCAACAATAATGTTTTTGTGTATAAAACTTTTGAGTATGAAAGTAAAACTCAAAACAGGATTATTAAAAAACTATATACTTCAGGCAAAACTACTATTTACACTTTTACTCAGATTGTCTTCAAAGAAGCTGTTAAAGCTGAAGGTTATGTTGAACCTAAACCACCTACATTCCTTCGTTTCGATCCCGTTACTGTTATCGAAGCCAATGATATTATTTTCCCTTTAACAAATTTCAATAAGCTTTACAAATCATTCCCTGATAAAGCAGATGAAATTAAAAAGTTTATTAAGGATAATAAAATCAGCAAAAACGATATTAATGACCTGAAACTTTTAACTGTCTTTCTGGATAAAACTATTTAATATTTTTTTTCATTCT
>CAYXJA010000065.1:0-8022 GCA_964465425.1 uncultured Prolixibacteraceae bacterium
AGCTTATCTCCAAATTCCTTTAGATTCTTTTCTGTTTGGAATATTAATCCATCAGCATGATTGAGTTTGTCAACTCTTTCCTTTGCCTGACGATCTGATTCAGCATTAGCTTCTGCTTCTTCTTTCATCTTTCTAATTTCGGCATCACTTAATCCGCTTGAAGCTTCGATACGAATACTTTGAGATTTACCGGTCGCTTTATCTTTTGCACTTACATGCAAGATTCCATTAGCATCAATATCGAAAGTTACTTCAATCTGAGGAATGCCCCTTGGTGCAGGTGGTAGCCCGTCAAGATGGAATCTTCCAATAGTTTTATTAGCATTGGCCATTGGACGTTCTCCCTGCAAGATATGTATTTCAACTGAAGGTTGATTGTCGGCAGCAGTTGTAAATGTTTCTGTCTTTTTAGTTGGTATCGTTGTGTTAGACTCAATCAAGCGAGTCATAACACCTCCCATAGTTTCAATACCCAATGAAAGCGGAGTTACATCAAGAAGCAATACATCTTTTACTTCACCTGTTAGAACTCCTCCTTGTATTGCAGCTCCTACAGCCACAACTTCGTCAGGATTAACACCTTTTGATGGAGCTTTACCGAAGAATTCCTGTACTTTTTGTTGAACAGCAGGTATACGGGTTGAACCTCCAACAAGAATGACTTCGTCAATTTCACTTGTCTTCATTCCTGCATTTTGCATTGCCCTGCGGCAAGGCTCAATAGTTGCCTGGATAAGTGAATCACAAAGCTGCTCAAATTTAGCTCTTGTAAGCGTTTTTACAAGGTGCTTTGGAATTCCATTTACAGGCATTATATATGGGAGATTTATTTCAGTAGATGTTGTACTCGACAATTCAATTTTCGCTTTTTCTGCAGCTTCTTTTAATCTCTGCAAAGCCATTGGATCATGACGAAGATCAATACCTTCTTCATTCTTAAATTCTGTTGCAAGCCAATTGATAATTACATCATCAAAATCGTCGCCTCCAAGGTGAGTATCGCCGTCAGTTGATTTAACTTCAAATACTCCGTCACCTAATTCAAGTATAGAAATATCGAAAGTTCCTCCTCCAAGGTCAAATACTGCAATCTTCATGTCCCTGTCTCTTTTGTCAAGGCCATATGCAAGTGATGCAGCAGTAGGTTCGTTAATTATACGGCGTACTGTCAATCCGGCAATCTCTCCTGCTTCCTTTGTTGCCTGACGCTGTGAGTCGTTAAAATAAGCCGGAACAGTAATAACTGCTTCTGTAACTTCCTGTCCAAGATAATCTTCAGCTGTCTTTTTCATCTTCTGAAGAACCATTGCCGATATTTCCTGTGGTGAATATAAACGATCATCAATTTTGACACGTGGAGTATTGTTGTCTCCCTTCACTACATCATATGCAACTCTGTTTATTTCTTTTCCAAGCTTGTCATATGTTTCACCCATCATTCTTTTGATAGAATAAATGGTCTTGTGTGGATTTGTAATTGCCTGACGTTTAGCCGGGTCACCAATTTTACGTTCCCCGTTTTCAATAAAGGCAACTACTGAAGGAGTTGTGCGTTTACCTTCGCTGTTAGGTATAACAACGGGTTCGCTTCCTTCCATTACAGAAACACAAGAGTTTGTGGTTCCTAAATCTATTCCGATTATTTTTCCCATGATATTGTTGTATTTTTTGATTTTCAAATTAATGCTAATGATTTATCAATGATTATGCCATCAGTAGTATTTGAAAATTTTATGAAAAAATGACATTGTTTTTATAGTGGAATATTAAATAGTGTCAGTAACCTGAATTGAAATCCTGACAAATAGACTTAAATATTTAGTCTTTAATTTTCTTCCTTTCTATTCTTAGCATCAGTATTAGAAGTGTAGCAGTACAAACTGAAGCCCTTATGGCATAAATGGCAGCTAAAGAACCTTCACTAACTGTCAGTGAAATTAAAGGGGTAATCATCATTACAATCCAAACGCTGAAAGGTTCAGTGTTCTCTCTGGCTTTTAACATTCGTTTCACTACCGGGAAGTATGAAATGATCATTATTAGCTGTATTCCAATATTCGAGATCCAGTGGTTTTGGGTTATTATCCAAAAAATGATGATTAGCAAGACAACGCCAAGGCATAAATAATCAAAACGGGTAAACCTTGAACTGTTATCGCCCATGAATAAAATGGCAAGACTGACAAAAGTTACCATAAACAGATCTGTAGTATTCAATGCATTATCTCGAAAACTGTAATTTCCTTCACGTATGTATGTGATGAGGCTCATCGATACTGCTAAAGTAAAAAAGAACCACATTGCAAGGGCAGGTTTGATTTTTTTCTTTTTAAGCAGTCGGAAATATGTAATTGCTACATAAAGATTCAGTAATGAAACAATTATGAATACTGCAATTTTCACAAGTATATTTTATTTTCCGGGTGAATTCGACTATCCCTTAGTCCATTAATTGAGAATATTTCTTTTTGATTTCTTCCTTGACAAGTAATCCTGAAGGTTTGATCTGGTCATTTGTCCAATGTCCTTTGCCCGAAGCTCCTTTTTTCAAAATTGCAGAAGATTCTTTTTTTTCTGATATTGACCAGTTGCAATGACTTATATTGTTTTTATCCATCCACCTGTACCAATTGTATGTTTCTTCAATATAAACAGGGCCGTCCCCATTAGCATCAGTTGTGCCATATTCTGTAACAAAAAGACATATTCCTTTATTTATTGCCACATCTCCCTTTTCCATTAACCATTCTTTATGTGTGCCTGAATAGAAATGTAAGGCGTAAGCAATATTTTTATCAGATAAGGGATTTAAAGCTGCTTCATCTACATTTTGAGACCAGTTTGGAGTACCACAAATAATTATGTTGTCAGGATCGTATTTCCTTATAACAGATACTACTTCTTCACAATAAGGTTTTATCACATTAGGCCAGGAAACCATAAGTGGTTCGTTGTATATTTCATATATGACATTTGGATATTTCCCATATTTCCGGGCCATTTCGGCAAAGAAGGTTTTAGCTTCAGTTAAGAAATTTTCTGCATTGTGTTCATGGAAATCAATTATTACATAAATGCCAACATTTATCGCTGCATCAACTACTTTTTCAATTTTCTTTTGTTCCCTGGCAGGATATTTGGCGTATCCATTGTGGTTAACTGCCATTGCTGCTCTGACAACAGAACATTTCCAGTCATCCTTTAACCATTTTACGCATTGATAGTTGTAATATTTGCCATACCATTGGCTCCAGAAAAAAGACATGCCGGCCAACTGTACAACTTCGTTATTCTGCCCAACTATTTTTGTCCCTTCAACCCTTAATTGGCCGTACTTCTCAACTGGAGTTTGATTACCTGTTCCATAAGTAGAAAAAGAAAAAACAATTAGCAAGAATGGTAGAATAGTTTTCCGGATAAATGCCTTATGATTCATAAGAATATTGATTTATTGATTAGATTTTCGTCATAAATATAGAAATTCCATTTTATAAACCAGAAAATAAAATTCAACAAATTCTATAAATGAAAAAGCAAGTTATAGATTACCTATTTCTTTGCCCCAATTTTCAGCCCTTTCTGTTTCTCCTTCTTTTAATGGACCTTGTTCGCCTGTTACTAAAAATCCTTCCGCAGGGACTAATAAATTGGCACCAAGCTTAGATATTTTTTTTGCCATTGTGTTGGCAGCATATCCTCCGTTTTTTACTATGAACCTGGCAATTCCTGATTTTATAGTATTGATTTCTATCCTGGTGTCAAATACTGCAAAATTTAAACCTATTAATTTTTGACCCTGTTCATTGATGAATTTTGAAATCAATTCAGTAGGCCTGAAACCACGGGTGGGCGAGCCAATAATTATTGTAGATATCCCTTTCAAATATTCAGGATTGAAATCTGCAATTCTTATAACTAAAGTTTCTTCTGCTTTAAAATATTTTCCAATTGCTTTAGCAATGACTTCTGTATTGCCAAAAAATGAATCGTAAATGATAAGTGTTTTCATGGTATTATTATTCTATAAATGAACGAAATTATTAGTATTTATTTTTGAATATTTATTACAATCTGAACGGATTATTTTAAGAGCTCAAATAGACGGATGTATTGCTTTATCATTTCTTAGAAAAGTATTTTTCTTGTCATTTAAGTTCCGGTTAATGCAAATGATGAATTAATGATGTATTTTTTTTGAGTTTTTGATGTATTACACCATCCTTCCCGAAATTATCTATGTCTTATCTTTACACTATTATATTCTGTTAATTTTAAAATGAAAAACTAACATTATTGCTTGGAATCTGAAAGATTGATAAAAATTTACAATTTGAGTTATGAATGACAATTTAAAAACAAATTTTATACTTATGAAAATGACTAAAATTATTTTGATCCTTTTTATAGGATCAGTTATACTGATTTCTTGTTCAAGTCAAAAGAAGGACAAGGAGATTGAAAGTATAATAAGAAAAATGACATTAAAAGAAAAGGTTGACTTTATTGGTGGAACAAACGGGTTTTATGTAAGAGGATATGAACATTTGGGTATCCCTGAAATAAGAATGGCTGATGGTCCTGTCGGAGTAAGAAATCCCGGACCTTCTACTTCATTTCCGGCCAGTATTGCGTTGGCAGCATCTTTTGATAAAGAAATTGCAGCTAAGGTTGGAAAAGCAATTGGCGGTGAAGCAAAATCTAAAAATGTTCACATCATGCTGGGGCCTGCAATGAATATTCATCGGGCACCGTTCTGCGGACGTAATTTTGAATACCTGGGTGAAGATCCTTTCCTTGCAGGAAAAATTGCAGCTTCTTACACAAAAGGATTGCAAGGGGAAGGTGTTATAGCTACTGCAAAACATTATGCAGCTAATTATCAGGACTTCAATCGCCACCTGGTTTCTTCAAATATGGACGAAAGAACTTTGCACGAAATTTATCTTCCTGCTTTTAAAACTACTGTGCAGGAAGGGGAAGTGGCTACAGTTATGACTTCCTATAATCTGATTAATGGTGTTCATGCTTCTGAACACAACTACCTGAACAACGAAATTCTTAAAGGTAAATGGGGGTTTGAAGGTTTTATTATGTCTGACTGGGTATCTACTTATAATGGAGTAGCTTGCGCCAAAGGTGGTCTTGACATTGAAATGCCTTCAGGTAAGTATATGGCTCCGGATACTCTTATTCCGGCTATTGAAAGCGGAAATCTTGATGAAGAAATTATTAATGATAAGATACGTAGGATACTGGGCGTATATAAAAGATTTGGATTATTAGAGAATGCCAATATAGCACAGGGATATACCGTCGATTTAAACTATTCAAAATCAGTTGCCCTTGACGCTGCTAGAGGTGGTATTGTTCTTTTGAAAAATGAAAATGGCTTTCTGCCTGTCAATAAGCAAAATTTAAAGTCGGTTGCAATAATAGGTCCTAATGCAAATCCTGCAATCACAGGGGGAGGGGGAAGCTCCTTTGTTAATCCTTTACATTCTATGTCAATGCCCGAAGCTGTAAAATCAATAGCAGGAGAAGGTGTTGAGATAAAATATGCAAAGGGTGTGTATACCGGGGAAAGATTGCCTGATGGATTTTTTGATGAATTTAATTGCTACACTAAAGAAAATGGCACTAAAAAAGCAGGTGTTAAAGCAGATTTTTATAAAGGCTTAAAGCTTGAAGGTGAAATAATTTCCACTAAAACATTTGATAAGCTAAACCTTGAAAAAGGGAATATGGCTGATGATATTGTCCCCGCTGAAGATTTCTCAGCAAGATTTACATGTTATTTCTCTCCTGAAGTTAGTGGTTCTTATTGGCTTGGACTTGCAGGTGACGACGGCTACAAGCTTTTTGTAGATGGTAAAATGGTAATTGAGCAATGGCAAAATCAGGGAGAAACAATCAGAAAATTTGAAGGGCAGTTTAAGAAAGGTCAGGAATATAAGATTGAAGTTGAGTACTATCAGGCCGGTGGTGATGCAGTTATCAGACTTGGCTCTCAGAAAAGAGATGGTAAAGATCTAGGACCTGAAGAATATTTGGCTGAAGCAGTAAAAGCAGCCAAAAGTTCAGATATAGCTATTGTATGTGTGGGCTTTAGTAATGAAACAGAAAGTGAAGGTTCAGACCGTACATTTGAAATGCCTTTCAAACAAGGTGAATTGGTTCAAAAGATTAGTGAAGCAAATCCAAATACAATTGTAGTTCTTAATTCCGGAGGGAATGTAGAAATGGAATCATGGATAAACGGCGTTAAAGGATTGCTTCATTCATGGTATCCGGGACAGGAGGGTGCTCTGGCAGTTGCTGAGATCATCTTTGGCATAACAAATCCATCGGGTAAACTTCCTGTTTCATTTGAAAATAAATGGGAAGATAACCCAACTTATAACTCATATTGGGATGACGATAAAGACCTTAATGTTGATTTCAAGGAAGGTATTTTTGTTGGTTATCGCCATTATGACAAGAGCAGTGTTAAACCAAGATTTCCTTTTGGATACGGGCTTTCATATACTTCTTTTGAAATTAACAATGCAAAGCTTGAAAATGAAAACCTTAAATCAGGCGATATAAAGTTTTCTGTTGATGTTACTAATACTGGTGATATGGATGGTGCTGAAGTAGTTCAAGTTTATGTTTCAGATAAAGAATCTTCTTTACCTCGTCCTGTAAAGGAATTGAAAGAGTTTGGTAAAGTTTTCCTTAAGAAAGGTGAAAAAGCAACTCTTTCCTTCAGTCTTAACAAAGATGCATTTTCATATTATGATCCCGCAAAACATGACTGGGTATTAGAATCAGGTGAATTTGAAATACTTATTGGAAATTCATCAACAGAAATAAAACAAAGCCTTACTATTAAGTTATAAATAGCAATAACGAAAAAAGGGAGCACTAACTAATTAGTGTTCCCTTTTTTCATTATTCGAAATATAAAGAAGTTTAAATTCTGAATCTTATCTGCTATAAATCATCGAAAAATTCATATTCTTCGTTGTAAAAATTAATTTCAATATCAGAATCCAGATAGTCAATTGAAGCAGACTCTCCATATCCTGCTTTGTGGGTAAAATTAAGATAACCATCCGAAACACTGTAGCTTTTTACATAGTCTTTGATTTTTGACTCATCAGTATACCCAAAGGCATAATCCCCTGTTTGGGTATATGAACTTGAATATGGAATATTTTGAAATTCAAAATTTGCTTTTCGCTCAAATGATTGGTCTATTGAAGTTCCAACTGAATATTCCTTAATAGTAAGTGTTAAAATTGTTTTCCCATTATCAGAAACGGTACCTGATACTTCATAACTCGCCATTCCCTGATCAGATAACCCACTAAAGGAATTACCATCCCAAACAATTGGAAGAGTATTGCTTGTGCCCCATCCAACTTGCTGACCTTCACTGTTGAGAATATCAACATCGAAATAAATTTCAAAACGAGTACAGGTCTTAAGTTTTCCTAATGTATTGCCACCTAAATTAATAAGGTCACAAGAACTAAAGATTAATGCAAATACAAAAAGAGTGCTTAATGTTAAGCTGGATAAGGTTTTTTTAGTTGTTTTCATATTTTTATTTATTATGAGATAATTTTAAACAAATTACTTCAATTTATTAAAATATAAAATGTTCAGTTAAAAAATTATACATTAAACCTGAAATGCATAATATCCCCATCCTGAACTACATACTCTTTACCTTCAATTGCAATTTTACCTGCTTCACGACATGCTGATTCCGATCCTAATCTTACATATTCAGAGTATTTTATTACTTCTGCTCTGATAAAACCCCTTTCAAAATCTGAATGTATAATGCCAGCTGCCTTAGGAGCTTTAATCCCTTTTGTAAATGTCCATGCCCTGCTTTCATCAGCCCCTGTTGTAAAATATGTCTGGAGGTTCAATAATTTATATGCTGAATGTATTAGTTTATTAACACCCGGCTCGTCAAGACCTAAATCTTCAAGGAACATTTGCTTTTCTTCGTATGTTTCCAAATCAGCT
>CAYXJA010000066.1:0-2036 GCA_964465425.1 uncultured Prolixibacteraceae bacterium
GCATAAGATTCCCACCCATCGCCAAGGTCGCATTCATATGAATAAAATACAACTAGCCGGTTATCATGAAAAAGACCAAAACCCTGAGCCGGTTTTCCGTCATGCTCATGAATTTTAGGCAATCCCTTATCAAAGTTATATTTCTGATGGTAAATAGGATGAGAAAAAGGGAGTTCAACAAATTCCTGATCAGGAAATACCTTTTTCATTTCCCTCCTTATATATGGATCAAGACCGTAATTATCATCAATATGCAGAAACCCACCACCCATAAGGTAGGTTCTCAATATTTCAACTTCCATTTCAGAAAGAACAATATTGCCATGACCTGTAAGATGTATCATCGGATAATTGAAAATTTCCAAACTTCCAACATCAACAGTACCGGGTTCCGGAAGAATATTTGTTCCCATATTTTCATTGGAAAACTTAATAAGATTGGGGAGTGAAGTAGGATTGGCATACCAGTCACCTCCTCCATTGTATTTAAGAAGACCTATCCTTACAGTTGTCGTTTGTTGCGAGAAAACGCTAATTATAAAAAACAAGAGAATAGCGATCAATATGCTTTTCTTCATAATTATCTGTTAATAATACCTATAACTTCACAGGCCACAACACCTGCAGTTTCTGTTCTGAGACGGCTGTTACCAAGAGAAACTTCCTTGAATCCAAGTTTAACAGCAGCTTCAATTTCTGCAACAGAGAAGTCGCCCTCAGGCCCTATAAGTATTGTCACCCTTTCATTTGGCTTTACAAGATCAAAAAGATGATTCTTTTCTCCTTCTTCACAATGAGCAACGAATTTCAAGCCTTGATTATCCATCCTGCAGAAAGCCCCAAAATTAGTTAAATTATTCAAAACAGGCTTATAAGCTTTCAGAGACTGTTTCATTGCTGAAACAATGACTTTGTCAATTCTCTCAATATTAACCTGCTTTCTTTCTGAATGTTCACATAATAAAGGGGTTATTTCATCAACGCCAATTTCTGTGGCCTTTTCTACAAACCATTCAAAGCGATCAATATTCTTTGTTGGGGCTATTGCAACATGAAGAAAATAATTCCTTTTTTCAAAATCAGATGTTTTTGAAAGGATATCTACTGAGCACTTTTTTGGATTAGGGTCTGAAATCCTTGCTTCATATTTGTTACCCTTGCCATCGACCATAATCAGTGAATCACCTTTTGAAAAACGTAAGACTCTTATACAATGCTTAGATTCAGTTTCATCAAGCGTATATGATGAACCAACAATATCGGGAGTGTAAAAAATATTCATTGAAAGAAAACGTTGTTAATGTAGTTAATTATCTGAAATTCCCAGGAACAAGATGTAATACCAGACTACCTTGTTTAGCTTCAATATCAGCCCAGCTTTCAACATTAAAATCAAGAACTACGGTAGAACAAGTTGGCATATCGCCCTGAAAATTAAAGCTCAAGTTCCCTGAAATAAAATACATAAAGGGATTATGTCCAAAAACGAATAAGGTATTATATTCATCAGAAACCTCATGAATAAGGTCAATAAAGTCCTGGGTAGTATAATCGAAATACAATCCTTTTTTCTGAATAATCTTATCTTTAGGGAAGCCAAGTTCTTCAGCATAAATCCTTGCTGTAGAATATGCTCTGACAGCCGGACTTGCAATTATATAATCAGGAATAATTTCTCTTTTCTTAAGATCTATAGAAATGTTATGGGCATCATCTCTCCCCTTTTCGGTTAATTCACGATCATAATCGTGATCGTACCCCCCTTGTTCTGTCTTTGCATGACGAACTATAACCAATCTCTTCATTTGATGTATTTAATATTTCTGAAATCTAATACTAAAACTTTTTAATGTTTGTGAATTTACTAAATTATAACTCAAAAAAGGATGATTTTAGTTTATTTTACGTCAACCTTTTTCAAGAAATTAACATCATTACAGAAAAAATACTCAAAAAATGAGGAAGATAGGGTTACTCTCAGATACACATTGTTTTATTGAACCAAAGCTATATGAGTTTTTCAAAGACTGTGATGA
>CAYXJA010000066.1:2136-8021 GCA_964465425.1 uncultured Prolixibacteraceae bacterium
GCGGTCACTCCCATATTTTAAAGGTCATATACGACAAAAAAATAAACTCCCTGCATATCAATCCCGGCGCAGCAGGAAACACCGGATTTCATAAAGTGAAAACCTTATTGAGATTTACCATAGAAGGAAAAGAGATAAAAGATCTTGAGATAATGGAAATCAAACGAAATTTTTCAGAAAACAATACTGAAATATTTTAATATTTACCAAATAACTAATTGAATTAATTATAATTGCAGTTCAATATTTTAATATGCCATGATTAAGAAGTTAATTATCATTTTTACAATATCTGCTCTTTGCTCTTGCAATGTAAATAATATCACCGATGAATTATTTGAATCACTTATCTCAGGGGAAGACAATTTAATTGGTTGCCAAAAAGAAAAACCTATAATCTTACCTGAAGCTGAGGAGTACTTTGGAAATATCGCCAATTTAGCAAAATGGTATTCTATTAATCAGAATTCGTATAATACCTATAAATCAGCAAGTATTGAAAATGATAACCCTTTCATTGCAAAATTAAAAAGGATTAAAATACAAGATGAGAATGGCAAAAGGATTACATTTTTTGACCTTAGCACTGAAGAAAGAAATGAGTTTTTATACTCGTGGACACAAATAGAAGCAGCTGATTTAAGTGAAAAACTAAACCGGGATCCCTCGCATGCATCATCCGGTTTGTTGCTTAAAAGGAACCTGGCTTTTTCAAAAGTATTTAACGGTGACAAAGCTGCGAGTATTACTGTCAGTGACCCTTTCAGGGAAATAGTATCGGCAATGAATAAGGCAGAGGAAGAAAAAATATTAGAAAGTAATGAGATAATTTCTGAATATACTTCTGAATTTAGTGATGAAGATTTCGAAGCAGCAATAATAGCCAACAGATATTTAAGTTTTTCAGTAATACAGGCAACTCCAATAGAGTTAACTCCACAGACATTTGTCGACAGGCTAAGACCAAACCTTAAAAAAGGAAGGATACTTCTTGCTTTACCCGGGGGATGGACGACAAAATATCTGATGATTTTTTATCCCGCAAAATATTGGTGGGATGTGGGTCATACTGCAATTATAAGCAAAGATGCTGAAGAACTGACAGAGGCGATAGGCGATTCCAGCAATATTACGGTAGGTACCAGTACCTGGTACGACATGAATGAAGAGCATCTCGGCCGTTCGTGGTGTTATAAGCATGGTTTGTCTATGATTGGTCAGATTTATGATGTAGAATGGATAAAGAGCAAGGATGAAAATGGAAAGTGGAAATGGGATAAAATAATGACTGAGCTTGATAATGAAAAAATGTGCTCTTTGGCAAAAGAACAGTTAGGAAAGCCATATTGTAATTTGCTTTTAACTTTTGCATCTAAGTGGGATGCTCCAAACAGTTTTATATGCAGCAGTTTGCCATGGTGGCTTGCCAAAGAAGTAGCTGACATTGATATTAGTGACTGGTGGAACCCATCAGTTTACCCTGTAAATCTTTTTATGTCTGAAAATATAAAAATACTTGACGACACCTTAGAATAAAGTATTTTAATTAAGAACCAACAACGTGACGAAGCTTAATAATCAGAGATTCCCACAATGAACGGATATCATCCTTTTCATCAGGCTCGGTAAAATCAATAACTATTAGAGAAACATCTCCCGTAAGTTCATCCCGGGTAATTTTAAATTCAAAGTAAGTTTTATCTTCTACCCATTCAAAATGAACGATAAGATTTTCCTTTATGAAAGTAAGTTCGGCTACATTTTCAACATCATTCCAGAAAAAAGTGAACTTTTTACCGTTCACTGAAACATCATCAGCAAACCATTCAGCCAGTCCTGAAGCAGTACTAAGTCGGTTAAACAATACTTTAGGAGAACAATTAATAATGTATTCAAATTCAATTTTTTCCTTGCTCATATCAATATTAGGTGTTTGAAGAAGGTGCAATATATCAATTAAGTTTTAATTTACCAATTAATGCTAATAAGATAGAAATTAAAAAAAGTCTTAAAATAATTGTATGAAAAAAATAAAAAAATCTATATTTGCACCGCCTTTAAATAATGAGGCAAGAATCATGGCGAGGTAGCTCAGCTGGTTAGAGCGCATGATTCATAATCATGAGGTCGGCGGATCATGCCCGCCTCTCGCTACGCCGATGAATAAAGGAAAAGCTGGTTTTTGACCAGCTTTTTTTATGTCAAAAAATTAGTCAGTGTCATATTTAGTGTTGAATATCATCATATTATCATCCTAAATACATTTATTACTTAATTTGCAACTGCTGGATCCTGATAATGTTTTAAAATAACTTGTTGGAAGGAATGCCCTGTAATTTTATGAACTTTACCATTAGTGAAATTATTTTCTCTTTTTCTTCAGAACTTTATCTGCTGCTAATTTACCCGTAAGTATCGACATGGGAACCCCTGCCGGACTGTAAGCCCACTGCCCTGCCTGATAAATTGTAGGGATGGGTGTAAGCACTGACTGATCAGAAATCTGAATTTTATTAACAACCGGCATCGTTTCTTGAAATGACCAACCTACAATAGCCCCTTCCGAACTACCAATTCTGTTTTCAATACTTATGGGAGAAAATGAAAATCGAGCAATGATTTTATCTTTTAACATTGGGTATATGGAATCGCCAATTACCTTCAAAATCCGACTCTCAAATTCTGCAACAAATTCTTCGAGCCAGCCTGCTTTTTGAATTTCTTTGAACAAATCATATTCAACAAGTAAGCTTATTATCACCCCTGTTTTTCCTTTGGGAACCAAATCGGGATCCTTGAGCCCGGGAATTGAGATTTCGAAGGTATTTAATGTGATAAATTTGTCAAGCCACTTCAATACTTGTTCTTTTTTGATATTTTCAAAATTACCAAGAAATTCATCGAGTTCCTTTCGATGTGTTTCACCTAAGCCTATTCTTGAAGGGGTATAAAAGAAGTGACCATGAGCAATTTTCCTAAAACTTTCAAGCGGAACATCTACCTCTAAAAATAGAGAAAATACAGAATCACAACCTCTATTTTTAAGCATCGCTTTTTTTGTTCCCTCAAATTTTAGTTTGATTTTGGATGTCAAATCCTCTGCTTTAGTAACATTATAAAGTGTTTTTAAATCGGCCGCCCAAATAAGATTTTCATACCTATAACCGTAGTTGTTTTGATCTATAACAACTCTTTCATCTGCCAGGACTTCAATTATTTTAGTTTCCATCAATATTTCTCCGCCAGATTCAACTATTTTATCATGTAAGGCTTCTGATAGTTTTCCTATTCCACCTTTTGGATAGAAATAATCGAGATACAAGGAAAAATAACTCAATGCAAAAAAAGCAGGTGTATTTTTAAAGAAATGCTGGGATATCATATCCCTGAGGGAAGGATTTTTTATGATAGTTTTTAAATAATCTTCAACCGGCATATTCATGCTATTGATCTTTCCAACAGTGAAAATAAATTTTGGCAGCCAGGGTAAAAGAGTTTTTAGAACAAAGTTTCTGTCATGTAATAAATCTTTAAACACAGGATTCTCAATACCGTAGAGCACATCCATGTATTTCATTATTTTTCGAATAATTTTTAGGAGATTAACAATCTCTCCTTCACTCTCAGGAAAGAATTTTATCAAAAATTTCTGGTATTCTAATAAGCTATCCAGACTTTCAATATGTAATATTTCGTTTTCTATACCCAGTGAAACAGGACTTTTTAAGGTTTCAATATCAATGCCTAATTCCTTGAGCATAGGTAAAATAATGCCTGCATCTTCCAAAGCTCTAACTCCGGCGTCAAATTGGAAACCATCGCGGGTAAAAGAATTGACCAATCCTCCGCATTCCTTATTCTTTTCAATAAGTAATACTTTTTGTCCGGCTCGTGAAAGATAAGCAGCAGAGGTCAAACCGGCAATGCCTCCTCCGACAACAATGGTATTGTATTTATTTACAGACATATTCATTATCTCAAAATTCTTATCAGCTTATTTGACTTCGATTGTTGTTCAATCTTGTTATTTCCAAACTTATTTTCCAAAGTTGATATGCAACCTCTTTGTCTAATGCCGGAGGTGAGGGTTCTTCCTCGGTGGTTAAATTAAAGAATTTGCCGCTAACACCTTCTATATCTTTTGAGGCACCCAAATAATACAATGCTTCGGCCGATATTTCAGGCGATTTTAATGTTTTATCTAAAAAATTCCTCTTATACCAACGGTAAACTGGCCCATTTTCCTGTCCCGTTTCTGTTTTTACTGCACCGGGATGCATTGAATTTATTGTAACTCCCGTACTTTTAAACTGTTCATCAAAAACAATCATTGATAGTAGCTGAGCCAATTTTGCAGAACCATAGCTTTTTAAACCTGAATAGCTGTGTTTTTCCCAATTCAAATCATCAAGTTTCAAACCCCAGGCGGCAAATCGATGCCCTTCTGAATTAACCATTATAATCCTGCCCTTTCCCTGAGATTTTAGCTTATCCATTAACAGATAATTTAAGATATAGGATGCTAAATATTGAATGACAAAAACCTTTTCAAGTCCATCTGACGTTACTTCTTTTTTAGTGAGATAGACCCCTGCATTATGTATAAGTACATCAATAGGAGCATCCATGGTTGAAAGCTCTTCAGCAACCCGTTTAATGTCTTTCAAACTGCTTAAATCCGCAATTTTGTAATTACATTTCACACCAAACTCGCTCTCGATTTCAATGCACAATGCTTCCGATTTCTGGATATTCCGATTAATGCACAGTATATCAAAGCCACGCGATGCATATTTTCTGGCAGTATAATAGCCAATTCCCGATGTGGCTCCTGTAATTACAACTAGTTTATTGTTATATGTCTCCGTGCAAATTTTAGGGCCAACTCGATTGTTCCTAATCATTGCAATTACATTTGACCACTGATATTCCTTAAAGTACTGAATGAATTTTTTATCTCTTTTCATACTCAACCCTCAACCAAACTTTCTAATTAAAAATTTCCTGTATGCTTTGCCAAATCTGGGGATATTGTCAAAAATATCGCCCCATAAATCGTAATAATCTCTTTGCTCAATAATCTTCCCTTCTTCGTTTATAGTTAGTCGGCTTGAACCATACAATATGGAACTTGGATATTTTTTAAAACTCAGTGTCATTTCCCATTCCAAAAAAATGATATTCCCCTCCATCAAAGCATTAACAATATTCATCTTCAGTCCTTGTGAACGTTTAATCAAGCGTTCTGTCATGGCTGTAAAATCTTCGATTCCACGTATTTCCTGAATAGTATCTTTGAAATATATGTTACTGTCGTAATAAGGAAGAATGTGTGACCAGTCGGGTTTACCTTCAGTATTGTAGGTTCTGCTCCATAAGTCTAGTACTAATTCTTTTGTCAGCATAGAATGTCAAGTTAAATAATAGTTTTTAAATCGTACTTCCAAAAATAATAAATTTATCGTAGGTAATATTATAAATACAATGCCAGCGAAAAACCACAATTTTACTAATTATGATAACACTCTATATATGCAACTTGTGCATCATTTTCCAAAATAATTATCATGTGGTCGCAGGATCATGCCCGGCTATCGCTACACAGATGAAAATAAAAAAAGAGATAAATCAATACTTTTATAGGTTAATAGTTAAAAAAATACATTCAATTTATATTATGAAAAACTTTTTTACCTATCTTCATTTTTCAAAAAAATGAAAGGGTATGGAAATAACAATTAAAGAAGTAAAAACGAAGAGTGATTTACGTAAATTCATTCATCTCCCGGCAAAAATTCATAAAAACCATAAAAACTGGGTTCCACCACTTTATATGGATGAATGGGAATACTTCAATCCAAAGAAAAACCGATCATTTGACCATT
>CAYXJA010000067.1:0-7872 GCA_964465425.1 uncultured Prolixibacteraceae bacterium
ATTCAGGTGCCGCAGCCATTTTAACCGGAGTTTTCTTTCCTATTGTTTTTTTAATCTTTCCGTCGTACTTAGAGGTTATCCATTGTGATTCGGGTAGCTTTGTTTTATCATCTACATAAAGAGCTACAATTATAAAGTCATTTTTAAGCCTTTCCTGAACTCTTGCATCGCTCCATACTGTTGCTTCCATCTCGCGACAATTAACGCAGCCATGGCCTGTAAAATCAATAAACAATGGCTTTCCGGAAGCTTTGGCACAAGCTAATCCCTGTTCATAATCGAAATAGCCCTTTAGTCCATGAGGCAGGTGGAGAAATTCTGAAAACATTGGTTCTTCACACAATTCGTTGGAAATATCAGAAAATTGAACAGTATTATTGCTTTGCGTAACCAGTGAAACTTCTTCTCTGATTATCTTATGAAGGTCGAAATCGTGTGTAGACATTGGTGGAAGGTATCCTGAAATAGCTTTCAGCGGGGCACCAAACATTCCGGGTATAAGATAGACCACGAAAGAAAAGGTTGCTAATGACAACATCAGACGTGGAACAGAAACATGCTTAACATCGCTGTCATGAGCAAATTTAATTTTACCAAGGAGGTAAAAGCCCAAAAGGGTAAATATTACTATCCATATTGCAAGATAAACTTCGCGGTCGAGAATACCCCAATGATAAGTCTGGTCGGCAATACTAAGGAACTTTAGACCAAGAGCAAGCTCAAGGAACCCAAGTACAACTTTAACAGAGTTGAGCCATCCTCCTGATTTAGGAAGATTACTCAGCCACTGCGGGAACATTGCAAAGAGTGTAAACGGAAGTGCAAATGCAAGTGCAAATCCAAACATTCCTATTATAGGTTTAAGAACTTCGCCACCGGCTGATTCAACAAGAATAGCTCCAACAATAGGTCCTGTACAAGAAAAAGAAACAAGAACCAGAGTTAATGCCATAAAAAATGAACCCATCAGACCACCTTTATCAGCTCCTTTATCAGCTTTATTAACAAGCCAAGAAGGAAGAATGATTTCAAACATCCCAAAGAATGAAAAGGCAAATACTATGAATATGATAAAGAAAATGATATTTGGGATCCAGTGAGTGCTAAGCCAGTTAGCAGCATCGGGACCAAAAATAACAGCAACAAGAGAGCCTATTACTGTATAAATTGCAATAATCGAAATTCCGTAAAGAAGTGCATTTAGTCGTGCTTTAGCTTTTGATTCGCTACTGTGCATAAAAAAGGAAACCGTCATTGGAATCATTGGAAAAACACATGGAGTAAGAATAGCTGCCAGTCCTGCTAAGAAAGCAAAAAGGAAAAACAATATAAGATTTCTATTGGAGGAATTTTTAATATCATCTTCAATTGAAACCGTTGGTTCAGAAGTAGTAGAAGTAATTGCGCTGCCACTATCATTAAAAACGAAGGTAAATTCAGATTCTGTAGGAGGAATACATGTTTCATCATTACAACTCATATATTCAACGACACCGGAAACAGATTTCAGGTTTTTATCAGAAAGAGAAATAACTCCTCTAAAAGTAATTTCATCGCTGAAAAAAGAAAGGTTCATATTGAATGTCTTGTCAAAGAAATTCACCGGGTCTTTCAATGGAGAGATATTTTTAACAAAAGCAAAACCTAAAGTATCAGTAAATGAAAAAGAAGTAGAAATTGGTCCACCGGGAGGTAAATCGGTCGCATACAGATGCCATCCTTTTTCAATTGATGCCTTGAAATAAATCTCGTAAGTATCTGCATTTATTTTTTTATTTGAGAAAGTCCATTTTACAGGATTAGCTATCTGAGCAAAAGACAACTGTGAAAAAAAGGCAAAAAGGACAATAAGTAATATCTTGTGTTTCATGTTAACAGTAATTTAATTTAAAAACGAATTAAAATTAAAGATAACAAATTTAAGAAAGATAGGTATTTATAGAGTGTAACAATAGTCACAAAAAAAAACCCGTCATTGCTGACGGGTTTAATTAAAAGATAATTTCTTCCATGTTACTGTCGAAGAATCTGGCTTCAAGAAGAGAAACCCCTTCAGCCGATGTAACATCAATTTTTTTCTTGTACTTCCAGTTCCATTTTCTGAGCATCGAAATAAAACCTTTTTTCAGATAAGCTTCAACGAAAGGATGAACTTTAACAACGATCCTTTTGTGGTTAAGGTCTGAAAAAATGTAATCGATCCTGTTAGCTATTTCATCAGCAAACAGAATGGATGGAGTAACTTTCCCTGTTCCCTTGCAAGCAGGACACACCTCGGCGGTATCAACATGCTCTTCCTGGCGAACGCGCTGCCTTGTTATTTGCATCAGACAAAACTTACTTAACGGAAGTATGTGATGCTTTGTTCGGTCGGTAGCCATAACCTCTTTCATTCTTTGGTAAACTTTGTGGCGGTTTTCTACTTCATGCATATCGATAAAATCGATTACAATGATACCACCCATGTCCCTTAAACGCAACTGCCGTGCTATTTCATCACAAGCAGAAAGGTTGACTTCGAGTGCATTTGTTTCCTGGTCGTTACCGGCTTTAGCCCGGTTACCGCTGTTCACATCAATTACATGAAAGGCTTCAGTATGTTCAATAATGAGGTAAGCCCCATTTTTGAAAGTTACTGTTTTGCCGAAAGTTGATTTTATTTGCTTATCAAGGCCAAAATAATCAAACATCGGTAACCTTTTGTCATAGAACTTAACTGTCTTTTTCTTTTCAGGAGCAATTCCTCCGATATATTCAGTAATTTCTTCGAAAACAGTGTAATCGTTAACGTAAATACTTGAAAAATCGGGACTATAAATATCTCGCAGCAAAGCTGAAGTACGGCTGAGTTCACCAAGAACAAGTCCGGGTGGATTTACCTTTTTCAATTTAGGAACAATTGATTCCCACTTTGTTGTAAGTCGTTTTAACTCCTGATCGAGTTCAGCTACCATTTTACTTTCGGCAGCTGTACGGACAATAACTCCGTAATTACGTGGTTTTATACTTTGAATAAGTTTTTTCAGGCGGTTTCTTTCCTCAACAGTACGAATCTTTTGAGATACTGAAACTTTATCGCTAAAAGGCACCAACACCATATTTCGTCCTGCAATAGATATTTCGGAAGTAAGTCTGGGTCCCTTTGTTGAAATAGGTTCTTTAGCTATCTGCACGAGGATATTTTGCCCAGAATGAAGTAAATGAGTTATTTTTCCGTTTTTATCAATATCAGGATCAAGGTTCATCTTGTTCATTGGTAGAACCCTGATTTTCCGAGATGTAATATTTTGAACAAACTTATTCAAAGTTGCGAATTGCGGTCCCATGTCAAGGTAATGCAGAAAAGCATCCTTGTCATATCCGACATCTACGAAAGTAGCATTAAGTCCCGGCATTATTTTTTTTACTTTTCCGAGGTAAATATCGCCTACTGCGAACTTAGTGCCACTTTTCTCCCTGGTCAACTCTACTAAACGTTTATCTTCGATAAGTGCTATGACTATCTCAGAGGGACTAACGTCAATAAATAATTCGCTACTCACATTAAAATATTTAAGGGAGAATTAATAAATATGTAAAAGAACTCTAATTCTCATAAAAGGATTAAACCTAAGTTGCATGCGCATCTTAGGTTTAATCGTAAATGTTGTTTAATAAGCTGGCGTATGCTTAAAAAAAGATTATTTTCTTTTTTTATGACGATTCTTTCTTAATCTTTTTTTACGCTTATGCGTTGCCATCTTATGTCTTTTCCTTTTTTTTCCGCTAGGCATAACAACTTATTTTACTTTGTCTTTAACGTGATTTACAAAAGTCTTCGCTGGCTTGAATGCAGGAATGTTGTGTTCAGGAATGATAATAGTAGTATTCTTTGAAATGTTACGTGCAGTTTTTTCAGCTCTTTTCTTTACTATAAAACTACCAAATCCCCTAAGATAAACGTTATTACCATCGACTAATGAATCTTTTACTGATTCCATGAAAGCCTCTACAGTTTTCTGAACTGTTACTTTTTCAATTCCAGTGTTTTTTGAAATCTCGTTAACAATATCTGCTTTTGTCATCGCTAAAAATATTTAATTATCAACTATTTATTTTATTAGTGGTTGGCAAAGATAATTTTTTTCCCAGAAATAAAACAAACATTGTAACTTTTTTTTGTTATTTTCTTTTTTATTAAAAGACTAGAAAGAATTGGTATTCAGAAAAAAAAGAAATGCATTAAATAAAGATGTTCTTTCTTCTTAAATATTTTTGCACATATACTTTTTACTAAATTTCAAAATGAATATTTTTGAATTTTATATATTACTAATGTTGCGTTTTAATCTGTTTAATCAACGGAATGCAAATACTCATAAATTTTTTAACACTATTAATCTCAGAATATATTGAAAATAAAATTCAATGTTGTAGTTTTATGACTTCTTTAATTAATATTGAAATGTATAAATTTTAAAAACCTCAGACTATGTCAGTAAACAAAGTTATTTTAATTGGGAATATCGGGAAAGACGCTGAAGTTCGTCATCTCGATAAAGACAGGGCTGTTGCACAGTTTCCCATTGCAACAAGTGAAAGTTACACAAAAAACGGAGAAAGAATCACAACCACCGATTGGCATAATATCGTTGCCTGGGGAAATCTTGCAGAATTTGCAGGTAATTACCTTAAAAAAGGCAAACAAATTTATGTTGAAGGCAGATTAAAAAGCCGTTCCTATGATGATAAGGATGGTGTAAAAAAATACATTACTGAGGTTGTTGCCGATTCAATTCAACTTTTGGGCAGAAAAGAATCTGACGACGACCAAAAGAATAATACAAATTATCAAAATCAGGGCAATGCCTCCACACCGGGAACTAAGAACGATGACGTTTATTCAAGTGAACCGGAAGATGATTTACCGTTTTAAACTAAAAGATTAAGCTTTGGAACCCGATACTACAGAAATAGTAAAAACTGCAGCAGAAACTATAAGTTTTTATCCGATAACTTTCGGTGTAATTATTGGTCTTGTTGTAATTATTGTAATGTTGTTTGCATCTGCTTTAGTCTCGGGTTCCGAAGTTGCTTTTTTTTCGCTTTCTCCATCTGATAAAGCAAACTTTAACGAATCAAAGAAAAAAAGTCATCAAACAATCCGGCAACTTCTTAATGTTCCTGAAAAGTTACTTGCAACTGTACTTATTGCCAACAGCTTTATTGATGTAGGCATAGTAATTTTATCAACCTATATCGTAAATAATATTGTTGACTTTTCAAATGCAGTAGTCCTTGGATTTGTTATTCAAACTGTTGCTATTACTTTCCTGATATTGCTGTTCGGTGAAATCTTGCCAAAGATTTACGCAGCTATTTTTTCATTGGGCTTTGCTGAGTTTATGGCTATGCCTATTTGGTTTTCAATGAAATTATTCTCTCCATTAATTTATCTGTTGGTAAATTCTACTTCAATAATTAACAGAAGAGTTTCAAAATATAAAACAATTTCAATAGATGAAATTTCCCAGGCTTTGGAGCTTACTTCGGAAGAAGAGCTTTCTGACGATAAAGAAATTCTTGAGGGCATAGTGAAATTTGGAACTACATGTGCTTATCAGATAATGACCCCAAGAATAGATGTTGTTGCACTTGAAAATAATTCTACCCCCGATAAAATCATTAATACAATTAATTATTCCGGATATTCAAGAATACCGGTATATGATGAGACTTTTGATAATATAGAAGGTATTCTTTATATAAAAGATCTTTTACCCCACATTGGTGACCTTGAACACTTTAGATGGCAGTCGCTGTTAAGACCACCATTCTATGTCCCTGAAAACAAAAAACTCGATGATATTTTAAAAGAGTTTCAAAAGTCGAAGGTTCACATGGCAATTGTGGTTGATGAATACGGTGGAACTCAAGGAATAATTACTCTCGAAGATATTCTGGAAGAAATAGTTGGCGACCTGATAGATGAATTCGACGATGATGATGTTTTATTTTCCAAAGTAAACGATAATACATTCATCTTTGATGGTAAAACTCAATTAAATGACTTCTACAGGATTTGCGATCTTGACGACAATCTTTTTGAGGAAATAAAAGGAGAATCAGATACTCTGGCCGGTTTATTACTTGAAATAAAAAGTGATTTCCCTAAGCAAAATGAAAAGATATCTCATGGCAACATTGATTTTATTGTAGAATCGCTTGACAAAAGGCGTATAAAAAAAATAAAAGTCATTTTTAATAATCCTTTATAATCTTCGTTTACTCATAAACATTATTTTTACGCAATATGAGGATTATCGTTTCCATATTATGTGCATCGTTTATTTTATCTCTTTCCGGATGCAAAAAAGAATATATTCCTAAACCAAGGGGATATTATAGAATAAGCTTTCCGGAAAAGAAATATCAGGTATTTGATGAAAATTATCCTTATACCTTTGAATATGCCGCTTATTCAAGAATTGAAAAGGACACAAGCCGAATATCCGAACCTTTTTGGATAAACGTTTCGACAGATGGAAACAAGGCTAAATTCCATCTATCTTATAAACCAATCAAAGATAATTTAGCTGAACTAACCGAAGAATCGAGAGAACTTGCTTATAAACACAGCATTAAGGCTTTAAATATCAATGAAAAGGTTTTCGTCAGCCATGAAAACAAGGTGTACGGAACTGTATATGAAATAAAAGGCAATACAGCATCTCCCATGCAATTTTTTCTTACTGACAGTAGTAAACACTTTTTAAGAGGATCTGTTTATATAAGTGAGATCCCCAATTATGATTCTTTATTACCGGTAATATCTTTCCTTGAAAAAGATGTATACCATTTAATTGAAACTTTCAACTGGAATTAATGCCTTTAATTTTAAACAGATACGAAACAAACTATAGGCTTTCATTGTGGAAATTAACTGAACCACTTGAATTTCTCGAAGAAAGATCCCGCTTGACACAATACGACAATAATCTCTACCAGCAAATATCAAATGAAACAAGGAAGAGAGAGTGGCTTGCTGTCAGAGTGATGCTTTATGAAGTTTTAGGATTCTGGCCCCAGATTACCTATATGGAAACCGGAAAACCAATATTGAATAATCATAGTCGCCACCTTAGTATTTCACATTCAAGAGAGATGGTTGGGATTTTATTATCAACCAGCCCCTTTTCCGGAGTTGACATAGAAAACCGAAATCGAAATATTGAAAAGGTAAAGAACAGATTCTTGTCAAAAGCTGAACTTGAAAACATTGAAACAATGATCGCACCCGACAAGGATGTATTGCACTGGTGCGCAAAAGAAGCTATATTCAAATCGGTCAATATGCCAAATATTGATTTTGCTTCAAGAATCTTCGTTGAAAAAATAACTTCCGATGGAATAATCGAAGGAAGATTCATTTCAGGAAAAGAAGAGAATAAAATAAACTTATCTTATCTTGTTATTGAAGGCCACGTTGTTGTGTGGACAATTTAATAATTTAATCAAGATCGAAAGGCCCTACATTAGGCATTTTATAAATGGTGGCAGAAGCTGAGTTATTACCGGTGTTTGTTTCACTACAACTACCATCTACATATCCAACATTGCTTATTGAGAACTGAACTACAATTGAAGGCACATTATTATGATTGTTTATCCAAAAAGTTACATCCTCGTAACTAAGAGAATTATTTGTATGAGTGATAGTGCCGGTCATCCCGGTAACGGGTGAACTTTCGTTTATCTCTGAATTTTCAATTGAAAGAGTATAATTAAATCTCCAGTCGGAATCAGTAATTGGTCCGGTAACTCTGAATACTACTTCTGTTGCACCTAATTTATAATTTGAATTATCGGAATCAAATCCATGTGTTAAATCAG
>CAYXJA010000068.1:0-1419 GCA_964465425.1 uncultured Prolixibacteraceae bacterium
ATTGAGCATAAACAAAGGGAGTGGTATCGTCCGGTTGCCCCGATTATGCTTGAAAAGAATGTTAAATACTACACTAAAACGAATAATATAAATCAACTTACCAAATACATGCTGCTTGACGTTAAAATTCCTGACGAAAAACAAGCAGAGATTCCGGGTGTCATTCATTCAAATGGAACAGCCAGAATACAAACTATATTTTCAAGAGAAGACAACCCTTATATGTATGATCTTCTTTCTGTTCTTGATGAAAATTATAACATAAAAGCACTTATAAACACCTCTTTCAATTCAAAAGGGGAACCTATCGTTCACACTAAGGAAGACGCCCTTTCTTCAGCCAAAAAAATGGGAATAAAAAACGTTGTTATAAACGGGGTTATAAATTTTACATAGAAAAATTTGGATATTAAAAAATCTTTTTTAATTTTAAAAAGGGGATTAAGCTTTTGATTATCATTAACATTTATTTGATTAAGCAATAGTGAGGAGAAAGGTTACAGGGACAGATAAGAGTTGCACTATTTGTTACATTAAGGCAATTTCATTGTTTGTTATTACATTCAATCTAGCTACTTTATTGTTTTGTCTGTATGTTTTGAATTACAAACCCGGTTTTATTTATTACTTTATCGCATCTATTATAGGATTATCCGGAGGATTTCTTATTGCAAGATATGTCAACCTTACCAGAAAAATATCAAAGGAACTTGAAGAGGACAAACATAAACTAAACAGTATCCATAATTATATTGGCAATGTTGTTCATGATCTGAGATCACCTGTCGCTTCAATAAACATGATTGCCGAATATCTTGAAGAAGATCTTCCTAACTTATCGAAACAACAAATTGAACTGGTTTCTTCAATAAAGAAGAGCTCTTCAGCTATGCTGGACAGAATTTGCTGTATTCTTGATAATACTAAGCTGGAAAAAGGTTTAAACCTTGAAAACTTAACTGAAGGAAACATATATGGAATTATTTGTCAGGTAATTCAAAAGCATACAATTCTGGCAATTGATAAAAATATCTCAATTGAAAATAAAGTATCTGAAAACATACCACATACATATTACGATCCTGAAGCTTTAGACAGTGTACTTTCAAACCTCATCAGCAATGCAATTAAATATTCAATGCCAGGAACTATAATCAGAATATATCATGAAATAAGTAAAGGATTTCTGGAAATAAATATTAAGGATGAAGGATTAGGAATGACTGCCGATGACCTTTCTAAAGTTTTTGGTGAATTTGTTAAATTAAGTGCACGCCCAACAGCAGGTGAAGGTTCTTCAGGATTAGGTCTGTCGATGGTTAAGAAACTTGTTGAACAAATGGGAGGAACAGTGTCAGCTGCTTCAGAAGGCAAGAATAAAGGATCAACTTTTTCATTTACTTTAAAAAAGATTGCTGT
>CAYXJA010000068.1:1519-7850 GCA_964465425.1 uncultured Prolixibacteraceae bacterium
TTACCTACATCATACCAAATACCATTTGAATTAGGTAAGTCAACAATGTGATTATCATTACATACAACCCTGTGAGTCTGATTGAATATTTTAACAGCAGCTGGGAAATAACCATCAATGTTTTCAATATTATTTCTTGTGAAAACGCACTTTTCAACCAGCACATCATTGGAGCTTAAGATATAAATACCTTCAGTACTTGTATCGCTTATTTTACAATTACGAATAACCATCTTATCACCTCTTAGATATCCGGCAACCCTTGAGCAGTATGAAACTTCACAGTTTTCAATTATAGTACCTACTACATCCTTTCCAAAAGTAGATTCATCAGCAATACCTTCAGGTTCATAACCTTCAATTTCCAGAGCCCTGTATGCATATTGAGTGAACTTAATACCCTTTATAACAGGACCCTTTCCATCTGACTTCTTTCCATTACAATCCTTAATAGTTCTTATCATTGCGCTATTAAAAGCAGTTATCTCAACACATTTATCAGTTGGATCCTGCCCGATGTAAACTGTCTTGCTATCGTAATCGATATAAAAAGAATTTTCGTCAACTTCTCCTTCATAACCGGCTGACTGCAAAAACTTACCGTCAATAAAAACCATGTCATCGTTGAAACGGAATAACGGTGTTGACTTGCCACTTCTGTCACGACCCCACCAATCAGCAGGCTTCTGTGGAAATAGGTTATCCCAGGTTATTTTCCATAGCCCATTTTTAAGATCTTTCCAGTTGTCGGCAACGTAAGTGCCTTTAAAAACCGGATGCTCATCCGCGTACGCCTGAATAGTAATTCCCTGGTTAAAAACCAGATTTCCTGTACGGTATGTACCTCCACGAAGAATTATTGCATCTCCAGTAACTGCTTTCTTTAACGCATCTTCAATTGTTGTCGGATCATCAATTGAAGCACCCTGACTATTAGCAACTCCCTCAGGAGCAACATAATAAACATGTACTGCATCTAGGGGTACTTCGTAAACCTTTGATATTGGCCCGTACGGTCCTCCCGAAGGTTGCGCATTACAAAACACAGCAACCGTTAATGCAAATAAGCAAATAAGTAATTTTGACTTAGTTAGATTAATCATGGCATATTATTTTTAATTTTTAATAAAACTGACACAAGTTACAAAGTATTATAATATCTAAAATAGTGCATCTGTTTTTTTGAAAAAAAAAGGGTAATCCGACGCAACTTATATTATTGTTAATTCATCTTTTTTAAAAAGAACTAAATCATGAAAAAGATAATATTGATATTATTCTCAATCTTAATTATTTATGGATGCAATAAAGAAGAAGAAACTCTTGACAAGTTTTATCTTGCTGAAGTTGTCGGGTACGATTTGAATTGTAATACATGTTTGTTGCAGTTTCCTAATGACACAAAGATTATCAAAAAACTTCTGGGAGAAAGTGAGTCAGATATTTACAATTCTGCCAATCTGAATTCGGATGATTTTAAAACTGGAGAACTGATACAGGTAAAAGTTCGTTTGCCGGAAACAAATGAGATCAGGGGATGCAAAACTCTATTCCAATCTTTTAATTATTGCAATATATATGTTTCAGATTACACAAAATGTGAGGGTTCAGATTATATAGATACTATAGAATTGAAATATGAAAAGTGTGTTACTACTTATGGCCAGGCTTCTTTATGTTTTGATTCTATACTCAATGATTCAAGATGTCCCGATGGTGCTATTTGTGTATGGGAAGGCAATGCTAAGATAAGATTAAAACTCTCAATAACAGGGATTGGCTATCAGTTTGTTGAATTAAACACAAATGTTTTACCAATAGATACCACGATCAATCATTTGAATATTGCCCTTATAAGTTTATCGCCCTATCCTTCTCTCAATAAAACAATTAAACCTGAAGACTACAAGGCAACACTTTCTGTCGCCAATCTATCAATGCTTAAGAGCAATGCTCAGATTCTTTCTTTTAATCCGGACAAATTAGCATGTAGTTGGGGGTGGAAAATAAAAATGAATAATGATACCATAATGTCAGAAAGTGGAATAATCGGAAACACTGTAGGATATGAAATTTCATCCCCAATAGATGTATATATTCAAACCGGTGAAAAGACACGTAATTGTCAAGAGTCGGGCAGCTTTGATTATTATGATATAGAAAGAATTATAAAAGTCCAATAACAAAAAGCCGACCATCCTTTTCAGAATGACCGGCTTCGTCTACAAACCTTATTATTATAAAAAACGCCTTATAGCTCTATTGGTATTCCATTATAAAAATCAAGAATCTTAGTCCTGAAAATAAAATCATATTTAGCTTGTATAAGCTGTGATTCAGTTATTGCCATTCTTGATTTTGAATCGTTATATTCAACTGAATTTACCCTTCCGGCATTAAACTTTTCCTCAACGTAACGGAATGATTCTTTCATTGAATTTACAGCAGCCATGCTCGAATTATACCTTTTCAAAGCAGCAACAGCATTGGTGTATGCCTGCTCAATTTGTTTTCTCAGGTCTTTCTTTGCACTTTCAAGCTCAAGCCTGCGGTTTTCAATTTGCAATTTTGAGTTTTCAATATTTGTTTTATTCTGAAACTTGCTGAAAATCGGGATATTCAAACCTAACCCGACATATTCACCATGGTTGTCGAGTAGCTGTTTGCCTAAACCTTCATTTTCTACGTCATTCATATTGAAATAATTATCACCTATTCTGGCATTAGCCGACAAAGTAGGGTACAATCCGCTATTTGCAATCTTAAGTTGTACTTCAGAACTTTTAAGCTGGTATTCTGCACTTTTTATTTCAGGGCGATTTTCAATTGCCTTGTCATAAACCTGAGATGATGATGAAACAGAAGCTAATGCGCTCATTTCAGGCAAATCCGGTGTCACAATATCGAAGTTTGTGTAATTTTCAAGTTCAAGCACTTGAGCTAAGTTCAAGAGATAAATCTGAAGTGCATTCTGACGATTTACAATTTCCAGTTCTTCGCTTGCCAGCTGAGATTGCAGCTCAAGTAGTGCACCCGGAGCAAGTTTACCTGCATTTACAAGCTCTTCAGTTCTTTTAATTTGAAGTCTGGTTGCTTCAGCCTGAGCTTCTGAAACCTTAATCATTTCCTTGGCAAAAAGAATTTCAAGATATCCGGAAGCAATGTTTAAAGTCACATCATCCTTAGCCTTTTTTAAGTTTTCAAGACTTCTCTTTAATTCATAATCCTGCTGAACAATTGTGTTTTTCAAACGGCCTCCACTATATAGAACAACATTAGTTCCAAGTGACAGCGAAGTATTCATTGTATTTCTTGATCTATATGTACCGTCGAGCTGTTCAGAACGACCGAAACTAAAGTCCTGCGAAAGATTTGCACTTACTCCGGGCAAACGATTATTCTTGCTCTGCTGCAATTCATTTTCCTGATACTGAGTATTTATCTCATATTGTTTTATAACAATATTATTAGTCTGAGCATAGTCAATACACTTTTGCAACGACCATTTTTCCTGAGCATTCACATTGATGAATATAAGCCCAGATATTACTATCATTAAGAATTTCTTCATGATTTTTTATTTTTTTTAAGGCTTATATTATTTAGTTGCTGCTGCAGCAGCCTTTTGAGCTTTAGGATCAATCTTTTCAGCTTTTATTTTTTCGTCCATCTTAAGACCTTCTACAATTTCAATATTCAAACCATCGGACAAACCAACTTTAATATCGCGTCTTTCAAACTTCTGAGGTTCTGTTTCTACTTCAACATAAGCTGAGTCCTTTTCAAATTTGACAAGAGATTCAGGAATTACCATAACACTGTCTCTCTTTTCCAGCACTATACTAGCATTTGCACTGTATCCAGCCCTGATAAACTGACCTTCCTTAAGTTTGACATCTGCTTTAATTTGAAACTGTATAGCACCGTTTTCTTCAACTCCCTTTGGAGAGAGATAAGTAAGTACTGCAGCAAACTCTTCAGTGTCAATAGCTCCAATAGTAAGAATTATATCCATGCCTTCCCTGATCTTACCTACCTCTGTTTCATCAACCTTACCTTCAAATATCATATCGCCCATATCAGCAACGATGGCAATTGTTGTACCAGCATTGAAAGTATTGGCCTGAATAACTGAATTACCAACTTCAATTGGAACATCGAGAAGCATACCATTAATAGTCGAACGGATAAGTGTATTCGTAGTCTTTTCAGATTTTTTGGTTACACCTTTCTTTATAAGCTCAAGGTTATTCTCTGCTGATGTAAGTTCCTCACGGGCTGTGTTGTATGCAAGTTGCGATTTCTGATACTCTTCGTAAGCTATAACTTTCTTTTCATAAAGACTGGTTTGCCTTTCATAATCAATCTTTGCATCTTCATAGTTAAGCTTTGACTGATTCACTCTCGATTCAGCATTATTAAGGCTAAGCATGTCGGGGATGATTTTAACTTTAGCAATTACATCACCATTTTTAACCATTTGTCCTGCTTCAAGATAGACCTCTTCAATAATACCTGATACCTGAGGTTTGATTTCAATTTCCTTGCGGGGAACAACTGAACCTGTAGCAACTGTTTTCTTAATGATATTATCAATTTTTGGTGTCTCTACCTTAAACTGATCAGGTTGTTTTTTTGATTTAGAATAAAGAAAATAGAAAGTGCCGATAAATAAAACTATCAGAAACACTATCCCGAAGATTTTGAAGAATTTTTTCATGACTATAATATTTTAATTTAATTGATTCAAGTTAATTATTCAGCTCTGAGAGCATCTATAGGTTTAATTTCAACAGCCCTTTTAGCAGGCAGATATCCAGCAATTGCTCCTGATATTATCAATATCATCAAGCATGCTACAGCAACCCCGAAATTGATTTCCGGATTCTTGATAAAAATACCGTCTCCTCCGTTCTTGGCAGCCATCTCCAGAAGTTTGTTCGCTCCTTCTAATACAAGAATTCCTGAAAACAATCCTAAATAACCTGCCAGGGTAGTAAGGAAAACGCTTTCCATTATGATCTGAGAAATTACTTTCCATGGTGTTGCTCCAATTGCTCGCATAACTCCAATTTCCTGCGTTCTTTCCTTAATGATAACAAGCATAATATTGCTTACACCAATAACACCTGCAAGAAGAGTACCTATCCCAACAATCCATGTTAAAATCTGAATCCCGATAAATAAGGAAGAGAACATCTTAAACTGTTTCTCAAGATTAACATGTCCAATAGCCTGTATGTCTGTAGGTGCAATTGAATGTCTTTCTTTAATGGCAGCCATCACCTTTTCTTCAACAAGTGAAGCGCTGTATCCTTTTTTGGCAGTAACACCCAGAACATGAACTGAATTACCATAATTATAAGCAGCCTGCATTGTGGAAAATGGAAGGAAAATACTTTCTTCAGTTCTTCCGTTCATATTAATATTTGAAACTGGGTGAATAACACCCACTACCTGATAATAAACTCCACTTACACGTAAGTACTTACCAATAGGATCCTCACCTTTTTCAAACATTGCTTCAAGAACCTTTTCTCCAATTACGCAAACTTTTCTTTTTTGTAATATGTCTATTTCATTTAACCATCTTCCTTGAAGAACATCAGCCGGATCTATTTTATTCCATTGCGGATAATCTCCTTTAACGTTGAAGGATCCTGTGTTTTCTCCCCTCACCGTGTTATTACCGGCGAGCCAGTGTCCGAAAAGACGGGGAGAAACAATATCAGCTTCAGGTATATTGTTTTTAATATATTCTACATCTTCATTACTGAAATCCCAGAAACGACCTCTCAGGAAACCCTTATAAGGTTCTCCGGTTCTTTCTGTCCACATGAAAAATGAATTGGTAGCCACCTGCCCTACTCCATCAGTTATGCCATGCTGTAATCCTTTGCCTGCTCCGGCCATGACTATCAGCATGAAGATACCCCAGAATACTCCGAATGCAGTAAGGAAACTGCGAAGCTTATTTTTTTTCAGGGCACTTATTATTTCGTTCCAACGATCAATATCAAACATAGCATTTACTTTTTAAATTATTCATCATGTAACGCTACTATCGGCTTAATTGATGCAGCTCTTTTAGCAGGGAAATAACCTGCCATTGTTCCGGCAGCAACAAGCAAAAGCATTGAACTGACAGCTATCTTCAGGTCAACAGTCGGGTTCAGGAACATTGTCATTTGCCCCTGATCGTTATTACTCTGAACTGCAGTTTGTGCTGCCTGTTGTTCCATCACAAAATTGATCCCTTCCATGATACTGATCCCAAGGAACATTCCAATATAGCCTGCCAGTGCAGTAATCATTACTGATTCAAGAAGAA